>NZ_JAZGVT010000066.1:0-129624 GCF_036440755.1 Methylobacter sp. Wu8
CCGGTATTGACCGCAGGCGGTTCGCTGAGCTATACCGAAAACGGTTCGGCGGCGGCTATCGACAACACCATCACCCTCTCCGATGTCGACGATACCCAGATTGCCGGGGCCACGGTGACACTTTCGTCCGGCTTCACCAGCGGCGACACGCTGGGATTCACCACCCAGAACGGCATCACCGGCAGCTACGACAGCGGCACCGGCGTATTGACCTTGTCCGGCACCGCGACCAAGGCTAACTACCAAGCGGCCTTGCGCTCGGTTACTTACTCCAGTTCCTCCGACACGCCGACCTCATCCTCGGCCAGTCGCACCGTGACTTGGGCCGTGACCGACGCCAACGCCGCCGCTGTGGGGGCGCAGACCAGCGCCGGTGTTACCTCCACTATCAACGTGACGGCGGTGAACGATGCTCCAACCGCTATCGCACTGAGCTCCACCACCTCGTCCACCTACGACAGCGGCAGCAACGTGACAATTGGTTCCTTGACGCGCACCGATGTGGACGGTGGCGGACCGACCTATTCCATCGTGTCGGTTAACACCAACACCTCGGGCGCCACCTACGATCTGTTCAACATCAGCGGCGTCACGCTACGGGCGGCCAGCCCGTCAACTACCGCCGTCGGGGATTACACGGTGGTGATCCGGGTGAACGACGGCGACAACAACTACGACCAGAGCTTTACCATCACCGTCACTAACACTTTGGTCGTCGACACCGTCACCGACGACGCGGACGGCGGCGGCACCTACGCTGCGGAAAAGGCGGACGGCACAGGCCTCAGTCTGCGCGAGGCCGTCGGCATCGCCAACCGGGCGGGCGGCGGCACCATCAGTTTCGCCTCGGGGCTGGGGACCGTGACCTTGGGGTCCAGCGTCACGATCAGCGAGAACATCACGCTGGACGCCAACGTGGTCAACAGCATCACCGTCGGCGGCGACATCTCCATCGCCAGCGGCAAGACGCTGACCGTCACCAACAATACGGGCGATGCGCTGACCCTATCGGGGAATATCACCGGTGCCGGCGGCGTCACCAAAACCGGCGCCGGTACCTTGACCCTGTCGGGAACCAACACTTACTCCGGAACGACGACGGTTTCCGCCGGTACGCTGGCGGTTAGCGGCGGCTCAGCCATCGCCGACGACGGTACGGTGTCGGTGGCGTCGGGCGCGACTTTCCAGGTGGTGGGATCGGAGACCATCGCGACGTTGAGCGGGGTTGGCGGAGTGACGGTGGACTCCGGGCAAACCTTGACCCTGGGCAACGGCGACGTATCCTACAGCTTCGGCGGCGTGATTTCCGGCGCGGGCGGCCTGACCAAGACAGGCAGCGGCACGCTGACCCTGACGGGCGCCAACACTTACACCGGAACTACCACGGTTTCGGCGGGCACGCTGGAACTGAACAACAGCAGCGGCACCGCGTTGGCGGACGGCAGCGCGGTGTCGGTTGCCGGGACGCTGACGCTGTTGTCGGCGAGCGAGACCATCGGCGCGTTGAGTGGGGCCGGTACGGTGAATTTAGGCGCAAACGCGCTGACCGTCAGCCAATCGACCAACACCAGCTTTTCGGGCGCCATCGACGGCAGCGGCAGCCTGATCAAGAGCGGAAGCGGCACGCTGACCTTGTCGGGAACCCACAACGACCAAACCTGGGGATTGACGGTCAGCGGCGGTGCGGTGAGCGTGGCGTCCTCGTTGAACCTCGGCAATCACTCGGTTACGCTGAACGGCGGCGGGCTGACTCTGACCGGGGCCAGCACCTTCACCAACGCTATCTCGCTGACCGGGGCCGGAACGCTCACCGCCGACGCCGCCGCCACTTGGTCCGGCGTGATCAGCGGCTCGGGCACACTGGCCAAGGCTGGCGCGAGCCTGCTGACCCTATCGGGCAACAACACCTATACCGGTGCAACCACCGTCAGCGTCGGCCCGCTGCTCGTCACCCACAACAACGCGCTGGGAACCACCGGAGCCGACACCACGGTGGCGAGCGGCGCCACGCTCAGGATCGGTAACGGCCTGACCGTTGCCGAAAACCTGACCCTCAGCGGTATTGGCGTCTCCTCCGGGATTGGTGCCTTGAAGATCAACGAAGGCAGCGGCAGCGCCACCGTCTCCGGGACCATAACCCTGGCGGCGGACACGGATATCGGCGCCTACAACAGCGGCGACACGCTGACCTTGAGCGGCGTGATTTCCGGCGGTTTCGCGCTGACCAAAGTCGGTTCCGGCACGGTGGTGCTGTCGGGGGATAACACCTACACCGGCGCCACCACCGTCAGCACCGGTACGCTGGTGGCGGCGCACAACAACGCGCTGGGAACCACGGCCGGTTCGACGACGGTGTCGAGCGGCGCCTCGTTGGGCTTACAGGGCGGCGTCACGGTGGCCGAAGCGGTGTCGGTGGCGGGCTTGGGCGTGTCCAGTGCCGGGGCGATTTACAACGTCAGCGGCACCAACACCCTGTCCGGCAACGTGACGCTGACCGGGAACACGTATCTGGGCGTTGCGTCCGATCAATTGACCATTAGCGGTAGTATTGGGGGCGGTTCCAGCATCACTAAGGCCGGTGCCGGTACGCTGGTGCTGTCGGGAAGTAACACCTACAACAATACTACTACGGTTTCCGGCGGTACGCTGAGCGTGGCGGCCGACGGCAATCTCGGCTCCGGCGGGGTGACCTTGGCCGTCGGCACGACGCTTGCGGTCACCGGCGCGACGACCATCGACAACGCCGTCGCATTGTCGGGTAACGCCACCCTTGACAACAGCGCCGCCGTCACGCTGTCGGGCGCGATCAGCGGAGCGGGCAATACCCTGACCAAGAGCGGGGCCGGCACGTTGACCCTGTCAAGCACGTCGAACTCCTCCGCCACCACCACCGCACTGACGGTGACGGGCGGCACTCTGTCGGTGGGCGCCGCCACTACGATGGTCGGCGGGACTCTCACGCTGAACGGCGGTAACCTGACCATCACCAGCGCTAGCAACACCTTCAGCAACGCCATCGCGCTGTCGGCCGACGCCACCATCACCAACGCCAGCGCCGCCACCTTGTCGGGCGCCATCACCGGGTCGGCGGTACTGACCAAGGCCGGGGCCGGTACGCTGACACTGAGCAACACCGGTAACTCCAGCGCTGCCGCCACCTTGACGGTGACGGCCGGCACGCTGTCGGTGGCGTCGGACAGCCGGCTGGTCGGCGGGGCCGTCACGCTGAACGGTGGTACGCTCAACCTCAACAACGCAGGCACCATCGACAACGCCGTCACACTGGGGGCGAGCAACGGCACGATCAGCGTTACCAACGGGACCGGAACGCTGTCTGGCAACATCACCGGAACGGGATCGTTGACCAAGACCGGCGGGCAATTGCTGACGTTGTCCGGCACCAACACGTATTCCGGCGGCACGACTGTCCGGGGGGCGGGCATGTCGGTGACCAGCGGCGCCAATCTGGGAACCGGAGCGGTGGCGCTCGAATCCGACCTGACGATCACCGGCACCGCAACTGTCAGCAACGCCATCGCGCTGAACGCTGACGCGACTATCACCAACGCCAACGCCGTCACTCTGTCGGGCGTGCTGTCGGGGTCGAACGTACTGACCAAGGCAGGGGCAGGCACACTGACGCTGTCCGGCACCAACACCCACACCGGCACGGTCACCGTATCGGCCGGCGGGTTGACGCTGGAAGGCGGCGGCAGTATTGGCGACAGCAGCGCGGTGACCGTGGTCAGCGGAGCCACCCTGACCCTGATCGGCGGGAACGAAACCATCGGCTCCCTGGCCGGCGCCGGTAACGTTGTGCTGTCCTACAATCTGACGACGGGCGGCGATAACTCGTCGACCACCTTCTCCGGCGTGATCTCCTCCACCAACACCAGCGGGATCGTCAAGACCGGCACTGGCACGCTGACCCTATCGGGGGCCAACACCTACACCGGATCCACCACCGTCTCGGCGGGCACGATGGCGCTCAGCGGCAGCAGCGCCATCGCCGACACGTCGGCGGTGACGGTGCTGAACACCGGCACGCTGTCGGTTTCGGGCACGGAAACGGTGGGGTCCATCACCGGCGCAGGCACCATCGTGTTGGTCGGCACCCTGAGGGCCGGCGGCGACAACACGTCGACGACGTTCAGCGGCGTCATCAGCGGTTCCGGCGGCGGGACGCTCACCAAGCTGGGCAGCGGCACGCTGACCCTGTCGGGCGCTAACACCTACAACGGCGGCACCACTGTTTCCGCCGGCACGGTCATTGTCGGCTCCACTGGCGCGCTGGCCTCGTCCGGCGTCGACCTGGCCGCCGGCGCGACGCTGTCCTTCGCCGTGTCGGGGAGTTTCGGCAATTACATCGCCTTGAGCGGCGCCGCCACCCTCAACGTCGGGTCGGGATACGCCTCCACCCTCAGCAACACAATCGACGGCGGTTTCGCGCTGACCAAGAGCGGTGCGGGCACGCTGACGCTATCGGGCACCGACACCTACACCGGCGCCACCACCGTGTCGGCGGGTACGCTGTCCGTCACTGGGGCATTAGACGCAACCACTGGCGTTACAGTTGCTTCCGGGGCAACCTTGAGCGGCACCGGCAGTATCTTTGCAACCTCTTCCACGAATACGCTGACAATCAACAGTGGCGGCACATTGGCGCCCGGCGTTGCCGGTCCCGGTACGTTGACTGTCAACGGCAATTTGGCTATCGCCGGAACTTTATCGGCCAACATCAACGGTACGGTTGCCGGTACGGATTACGATCAGGTTGTGGTGAAGGGCACGGTCGATGTGACTGGCGCGACTTTATCAACCACTCTAGGATTCACTCCGGCGCTTAACGACAGTTTTAGGCTGATCGACAACGACAGCACCGATCTTATTACCGGAACTTTCAGCGGATTGGCTGAAGGCGCTATGTCTGGTACGCTTAAAGCCAGTTACGTGGGCGGCACCAACAACGATATGACGCTGACGTTAACCAACAATGCGCCCACCGGCGTCGGCAATCTGACCTTGGCGGCGATTAACGAAGATGCGGCTAATCCGACCGGCACTGCTATCAGTGCTTTAACCGGCTATAGTTTTCAGGATACGGATGCCGGAGCTAGCAGCCCCGGCGTTCTGGTGGTGGGCAACACTGCCAACGCAGTCACCGAAGGCGTGTGGCAATACAGCAGTGACGGCGGTGCGAACTGGAAAGCTATTGGTGCGGTCGGTGATAATTCTGCTGCCTTGGCTCTGGCTAGCGCCACCCAAGTTCGTTTCGTACCTGCGGCTAATTACAATGGTACGCCACCGGCTTTATCAGTACGCGCTCTGGATAACATTTATGTGGCTGCTTTCAGCACGACGACGGGCGGCACTGAAACCCGCGTTACCGCCGATAGTTCGGTTAATGGCGGTACTACGGCCATTTCCAGCACACTCAACACTATTAGCACCAGCATCACGGTGGTTAATGACATACCAGCCTTTACCAAGGGGGCCGACCAGACCGTCAACGAAGATGGAGGGGCGCAAACGGTCAATGGCTGGGCGACCGGCCTTAGTAAAGGGCAGGCTGACGAAAGCGGCCAAACCCTGAGTTTTAATACCAGTAATGACAATAATGCCTTGTTTAGCGTACAGCCGACGATCGACAGCAACGGCAACTTGAGTTACACACCGGCGGCCAATGCTAACGGTACGGCGACAGTCACTGTGTCGATCAATGATAACGGCGGCACGGCCAATGGCGGTGTCGATACCAGCGCCAGCCAGACCTTCACGATCACCGTGACCCCGGTCAATGACGCCCCCGGCTTTACTAAGGGCGCTGACCAAACCGTCAACGAAGATGGAGGGGCGCAAACGGTCAATGGCTGGGCGACCGGACTCAGTAAAGGACAGGCTGACGAAAGCGGCCAAACTCTGAGTTTTGTTGTTAGCAATAACAACAACGCCTTGTTTAGCGTACAGCCGACGATCGACAGCAACGGTAACTTGAGTTACACACCGGCGGCCAATGCTAACGGTACGGCGACAGTCACCGTGTCGATCAATGATAACGGCGGCACGGCCAATGGGGGTGCCGATACCAGCGCCAATCAGACCTTCATGATCACGGTAAACTCGGTTAATGATGCGCCAACCGGTACAACAACCATCAGCGGAACCACTTTTGTCGGCGACGTCCTGACTGCCGGCAACAATCTGGCGGATATTGATGGGATGGGGGACATCAGTTATCAATGGCAAGCCGATGGTGTTGACATTCCCGGCGGCACAGACAAAAGCTTTATTTTGATAGAGGCTGTTGCGGGTAAAAAAATCACTGTAGTCGTCAGTTACACTGATGGTAAAGGTACTGTGGAGAGTATAACCAGCGAAGAAACAGCGCCGGTAAGGTTAGTGCCGATCAATATCACTCAAATAAATGGGAATAGCGATAGCAATTCGAATTCGGGCTCCGGCAACAACACTCATACCGGTAATAATAACGGCACAGGTAATAACACCGGTACGGGCAATAACAATAATCCTGGCCCCGGCAACAACACCGGTACGGGTAATAACAACAGTAACAACAGTAACAACAGTAACAACACCGATACAGGCAATAATAACACAGGCAATAATTCCAACACCGGCAACCACAGCGGTTCCAGCCCTAACCAAACCATCGTTGTGGATATGAAGCTGAGCGTTGATTCACGCGGCAACGGTACCAGCGGCGGCACGATTAACATACCGTCCAGTGCCTTTGCCGGGCTGAATACGAGCGGGGCGATAACTATTTCCGCCGCCCAGTCCAGCGGACAAAGTTTGCCGTCATTTATCACTGTTAACCCCAGCACCGGGGCTGTGACGGTAAAAGATGGCGCTGTCGTAACCAGTCCGATAACCGTTAAAGTCACCATAAGAGACAGTCAAGGTAAGCAGGTGGTTGTTCTGGTCAAGGTGCAGCCGCAAAAGGGTCGATCTGAGCAACAGGGTCAGCGGGATCCAAATCAGGATCAAGATCAGCCGCAGGCTGGAGATCATCAGCAAGGGCAGGAAGGAAGAGGGCAAAATCAACAAGGCCGGCTGGAGCAGACCGACAAGCAACTGGCTCATGCGGGCAAGCCCGGTTTAACGCAACAGCTGAAGATGGTGGGCAGAAAAGGCTTTGAATTTCAGCGCCTGAAATTGCTGGACAGTCTGGCAAGTCTTGTTAACAATGATAAAGATGCCGCCTGATAGATGAAATTAAATAACCGATACATTTTTGCGGGGGGATCTGTTGTGGTTCCCCCCGGCTAGATTATTTTTAACTTTACAGCTGTAAAATGAGGCGGGATAGCCGCCTGTAATTCTTTCGACTAAATATCAATAATAAAAAACTACCATGAACTATCCAGTCCCCCAGTTGGTTGCCGGTCTTTCCGGTATTGTAATGCTCGCCGGTTGCGCCATCATGCCGGAGCCGATTACGCGGAGTGAGCAACAGACATCGCTTGATGCCGATAAACAGGTTATTTTTGCAAAACAGGAACCTATTTTAGCCCCGATCAGCGTCTATGAAGCGATGGCCAGAGCGCTAAAGTATAACCTTAACCATCGTGTCAAGATGATGGAACATGCGGTGGCCGACGGGCAGTCCGATTTGGCGAAATTCAATTTATTGCCGGATTTGATTGCTACGGCGGGTTATCGGGGTCGTGATAATTACAATGCTTCCAACAGCCGTAACGCTGTCACCGGCGCACAACAATTGCAGTCATCGACTTCCCAGGACCGGTCGCGCAAGGTTTACGACTTCACCTTCAGCTGGAACGTGCTGGACTTCGGCGTCAGCTATTTTCAGGCCAAGCAGGATGCAAACCGGGTTTTGGTTGCAGAAGAAACCCGCCGTAAAACCGCGCAATTGTTGATGCAGGATGTGCGCACCGCATTCTGGCGAATGGCCGGCACCCAGCAACTGGAAGGGGAGATCGATAAAATCCTGACCAGCGCCAAGCAGGCATTGAAGGACGCCCAAGGTATCGAGAGCGAGCGTTTGTCCGCACCGTTGTCGATACTGCAATACGAAAAAGACTTGCTGGAAATCATACGGAAACTGGAAGAGCTATCGGAAACATTGCGTCTTGCCAAAACCGAACTGGCCTCTTTGCTGGGCATCTCACCCAGCCAGAAATTTGAGCTCAAACTACCTGAAAACAACGCGCTGAAGGCGCCGGAACTTTCATTGGCCATTGACAAAATGGAAGAAATGGCTCTGCAACTGCGCCCTGAATTGCGCGAGGAAATTTACAACAACCGGATTACGACAGAAGAAACGCATAAAGCCATATTGCGCCTGCTTCCCGGTATTGAGTTTAGGGCCGGCTATAACTATGACAACAACAGTTACCTGCTAAATAACAACTGGCTGGAATTGAGCGGCATCATTAGCAATAACCTGATGGAGTTGGTTTCGGCGCCGGCACGCTTTAGTCAGATAGACGCTCAGGAAAAGCTGGGAGATACCCGCCGCTTATCGGTTTATATGGCGGTATTGACCCAGGTTCATTTGTCTTATCAGCAGTTTTTGGTCGCAGGACAGCAGTATAAGCGCACCCAGGAACTGGATGAAATCAATCAGAAGATTTCAAAGCACATCACCACAGATGCCGAGAACGATGCAAAAACCGAGTTGGAGCGCATTCGCGCAACGACCAATGCGTTGATGTCGCGCTTACAGCTGCTTGAAGCCTATGCCGGCATTCAAAGTTCGTTGGGCAGAGTTTATGTGTCATTGGGCCTTGATCCTTTACCGGACTGGATTGAAAACCATAATATCAATACGCTGGCGAGCTCCATCGAAGCTGTGGATAAGAACTGGCAGGCCGGACAGTTTCCACCCATAACGAAACCGGCGGCAGACACGTTATCGGCTACCGATTTGAATGCGGTCAAGAAGAATTAGTAATCCTGTATGTCGGAATAAGCTTGTTTGAGCGAAAGCGGAAACTTGCGTTTCCGGCCATCGCTGCATGATAAGGATACGGTCATTAATAACTTCCCAATATGGCTCGGGTAAAATTTTTCCGTTCGCCCTGAGCTTGTCGAAGGGTGGACGGAAAAATTTCGGCCTACCGCGTCAAGCCGATCATGCTTCGACAAGGCCTTTAGTCCTGAGCGAGTCGAAGGGTCAGCACGAACGGCTTGACGATAGAAGACAGTGATTTCGGGAAGTTATTTTTGACCAAATCCTAAGCCGGAAAAGTCCATCCAGCGTTACGCTTGGTTGGCTTTATTCCGGCCTACGCATTTTTAACTCCCAGCAAACAACCCATACTCATTTTATGCGTACTTTTTTACTTTTGCTAACCGGTATCACCGGTTTTAGCGTTTCCAGCACAGTCTATGCGGCTGAGGCGGCGGAAATTCGCGCCCAGCTCAATGCGCAGCATTCCACTATTCTGTCCAGTGAAATGGCGGCAAAAATCATTCAGCTCAATGTCCAAGAAGGCGAACGGTTTAAACAAGGCGATTTACTGGTTGCGTTCAATTGCGCCGAACAACAGGCGCAATTGAAAAAGGCGCAAGCCGTTGTGCAAGCCGCCGAAAAAACCTATGAGGTTAATTCCCGTTTGACCAAACTCAATTCCATGAGTCCGCTGGAGCTTGAAATGGCGGCTGCTGAAGTCGCCAAGGCCAAAGCCGATATTGCGTTGATGGGGGCGGTGCTGCAAAAATGCACGATTGCCGCGCCTTTTTCGGGGCGCGTGGCGGAGCGCCTGGTGCAGCGCTATCAATACGTTAAAGCCGGCGACCCGATCCTGGATATTCTGGATGACAGCCAGCTTGAAGTCACGGTGCTGGTTCCCTCCAGTTGGCTGAAATGGTTGAAGCCGGGCTACGAGTTTAAGGTTTTTCTTGAAGAAACGCAGAAGGAATATCCCGCCAAGGTCAAAATACTGGGCGCGCGCATCGATGCGGTCAGTCAGTCCATTAAAATTACCGGAATTATTACCGGCAAGACCGAAGATCTTCTGGCCGGTATGAGCGGCCGCGCCATTTTCCCGTCGGCAACTGCGGCTGCCGCGCATGACTGATGCGATGACCGACTCGCAACGGCAGCTGGCGGCGCTGGCGACCTTGCTGCAACTGGAAAAAACGTTCCGTAACGCCGATACCTCGGAAGCGTTGGCCTATACACTGGTTAACGACAGCCGCAGCCTGATTGAATACCGCCAGGCTGCGTTGTGGCAAATAAACGAATCGCAAGTGATCGCCGTTTCCGGTTTGGCCGTGATCGACACGAATGCGCCGTATATAAGCTGGTTGAAACAAGTATTCAAACAGTTGTCTGCGGATGCTTCTGGAGCCATTCGGCGTTTGACCGCAGAAGACCTGGAAGGCGACTGTGCCGATGAGTGGCGTCAATGGTTGCCTGCTCATGCCGTATGGCTGCCGGTGTCGGCTTATGGCGCTACGCCGCAAGCCGGGCTGCTGCTGGCGCGAGAGTCCGACTGGACCGATGGGGAGCTTTATTTACTGGAGCATGTGGCGGACACTTTCGGCCATGCCTGGGCGGCTTTGTCGCCCAGACCGTCTTTCTGGAAACAGGACTGGCTGACTAAAAAGCGCCTGATGGTCGGTCTGGCTGTGCTGTTTTGCCTGCTTTGGATTCCGGTGCGGCAAACGGCAATGGCTCCGGCCAGCGTTATTCCCGGACATCCGACTATACTCAGGGCCGCGATTGACGGCGTCGTCGACCGGTTTTATGTTCAGCCCAACGATCAGGTGGCGAAAGATCAGCTGTTGTTAAGCCTCGAAGAAGAAACCATTAAAAACAAGCTGACCGTTACCCGCAAGGCCTTGGAGGTTGCCGAAGCGGAATACCGAAAAACCGCGCAACAGGCGATGTTCGATATGGACAGCAAGGCTCAGGTCAATATTCTTCAAAGCCGGGTTGAGCAACAGCAGGCCGAAGTGCGCAGCATGGAGGATTGGCTGGCGCGTATCGATATTAAAGCGCCTCATGCCGGGATAGCGGTGTTTTCCGATGTCAACGACTGGATAGGAAAACCCGTCACCATCGGCGAACGCATTTTGATGGTCGCCGATCCTGCCGATGTCGAACTGGAAGTGCAGTTGCCGATTGCCGATGCGATTAATCTGGAACCCGGAGCCAAGGTGCAGTTTTTCTTGAATGTCGATCCGGTCACGCCGGTTTCGGCAGAGCTTTATTTTGCCGCCTATCAAGCCGAAGTTACGCCTGACGAGGTCTTGGCCTACCGTTTGAAAGCCAAGTTCAAGCAAGCGGACGTGTTGCCTAGGATCGGCCTGAAAGGGACGGCCAAAGTCTTCGGCTCGCGGGTTCCTTTTGTGTACTATGTGTTAAGAAGACCTTTGGCGGCATTGAGACAATGGATGGGGTTGTAATTAACCTGCCGCCGTTGCGTGAAGAACTGGACTTGTTTCCGGGGCCTTGCGCATTTGACGGTTCGCCCACCTGGACAATTTACGATCCGGCCAATCAGCATTTCTATCGCATCGGGCAGCTTGAAAACGAGATTCTGGCGCATTGGGATTTAAGGTCGTCCGAGGCTATCAGCGAACAATTATCGCAGCACGGCTTGTTCACCGTCAGCGTTGACGATATTCAGCATTTATTGCAGTTCCTTGCCGGCCATAATCTGCTCCAGATCCAGGGAAAAGACGCTGTGCAGCGTCTGGTCGGCCAAAGCAGAGCCGCTCATCATCACTGGTTTGCCTGGCTGATACATCATTACCTGTTTTTTAAAATCCCGCTGCTTCGCCCTGATCGCCTGCTGGCGCGGACTTATCCTGCGCTACGCTGGATTTATCAGCCGCTGGTGCTGTACGTGTTGATGGCGTTGGTGCTGGTTAATCTGTATTTGCTGATCGATCGCTGGGAAATATTCAGCCGAACCTTCCTGCATTTTTTCTCGACCGAAGGTTTTATTTATTACGCCGTTGCGTTGACCTTGACCAAAACCCTGCATGAGTTGGGTCATGCTTATACCGCCCATCGTTACGGTTGCCGGGTTTCCTCGATGGGCGTGGCTTTTCTGGTAATGATGCCGGTGTTATTTACCGATGCCAGCGATGCGTGGAAATTGACCTCGCGGCGGCAACGGCTGGCGATTGGTGTTGGCGGCATTGCCGCTGAATTGGGGCTGGCCGTTCTATGTACCACGCTGTGGCATTTTTTACCGGACGGCCCGTTGCGCAGCAGCGTATTTTTGATGGCCACGACCACCTGGATCATGACGCTGTTTATTAATTTAAACCCGTTAATGCGTTTTGACGGTTATTTTTTACTGTCGGATTATTGGGGGATCGAAAACCTGCAAAACAGGGCGTTCGCGTTGGGGCGCTGGCAACTGCGGCGACTATTATTCGGCCTTACCGATGAAGCGCCGGAGCGGTTTCCGCCGCGCACTCAACGGTTACTGCTGATTTATGCTTGGTGCATCTGGGTTTACCGCTTTTTCCTGTTTTTGGGGATTGCGTTGCTGGTGTATCACTTCTTTTTTAAATTGCTCGGCCTGTTTTTAATGATGGTCGAAATAGGCTGGTTTATCATGCTCCCTATCGCCAAAGAAATTAAGTATTGGCTTGAACACCGCCGGCGCATCGAATGGAATCGTAACACCAAGGCGACCTTGGCGGCAGTGCTGATCGTCGCCGGCATTTTGGTTATTCCGTGGAAGAGCCGCATTGAAGCGCCGGGCTTGTTGAAAATAGCCGTCCATACCGAACTTTTTATGCCTCTGCCCGGCAAGCTGGACCGGATTCTGGTCGCCAAAGGTGAAGCCGTTAAGGAAGGGCGGCCCCTGATGCAGTTCAGCTCGTCCGGTATCGACTCGCGTCTTGAGCAAAGCAGAATAAAAGTTGAATCGTTGCGTTGGGAGTTGTCCTTTCACGGACAGGAGAAAAACCTGATCAACCGGCGGCTGGTGGCGTTGACCGAACTGGAAAGCGCGGCTAGCGAGTACGACAGTCTTATGGATGAACGTAAACGTTTGACCGTTGTGGCGCCTTTCGACGGTGAAATCATCGAAATAAACGACCAATTGAATGCCGGGGAATGGATCGCCAAAAACGAACCGCTGTTAACTCTGGGGAAGTTTGATGCTTATCAGATAGAGGCTTTTTTGGCTGAAGACCATTTGGGCCAGATTCAGCCCGGTGCGCGAGCCGATTTTTATCCCGAACAGCTGGACTGGCCGAGCATTCCGTGCCGGATTGTGCGCATCGATAATGCTGCGGCCTTGCAGTTGCCGCCGGTTTTTACTTCCCGTTATGCCGGAAGTATCGCCATCCGGGGCAACAATAAGGATGAACTGGTTCCCGAAGCATCGGTTTACCGGGTCTGGCTTCAGCCTCTGGAAAACAGCGGACCGATCAATCGGGCTATCAAGGGCAATGTGCTGATCGATGGAAAAGCCGAAAGCATCGCCTCATCCGTATGGCGACACATTGCAGCCGCATTCGTCAGGGAATCCGGGTTTTAAAGCTGATTTAAAGGCTTTTGCCTGATTCAGATAATACTTTCACAGTCTCTGCCGTTATTGCGTTCTATAAGATTACGTCTTACCAAGCTAATGGACTGTTGATTGTAAGACTGCCAGCAAAGTCTTCGATATTGATTTTTAAATGTTCTTCGTTAATGTTAAGGCCTTTTGCCGAGAGGCAAAGCATGTTTTTAACTGTAACTAAAACAGCAGACGGTATATAATCCGACGGTTTTATTCAATCATTTACTAAATTCATACCGGAAAAAAACATGCTGGGTAAGTTGGTTAGATTAGTTATAGGAAGCCGTAATGACAGGCTGATAAAGAAGAAAAGGTCGTTGGTCAAAAAGATCAATGCCCTGGCTTCTGAATACGAAAAATTATCTGATGATGCGTTAAAAGCAAAAACGCAGGAGTTTCGTGATCGCCTGACGCAGGGTGAAAAACTGGACAATCTGTTGCCGGAAGCGTTTGCGACAGTCAGGGAAGCGTCGACCCGAGTCTTCGGTATGCGCCATTTCGATGTGCAATTGATCGGCGGCATGATACTTCATGACGGCAAAATCGCCGAAATGAAAACCGGTGAGGGTAAAACCCTGATGGCGACCCTGGCGGCTTATCTGAACGCTTTGCCAGGCCGCGGCGTACATGTTGTTACGGTTAACGACTATCTGGCCAAGCGCGATTCCGAGACGATGGGCAGGCTTTACGGTTTTCTGGGATTGACGACCGGTGTGATTATCAGCCAGATGGAAAGTGAAGAACGTCGCAAAGCTTATGCGTCAGACATCACATACGGCACCAACAACGAATTCGGTTTCGATTATTTGCGCGACAATATGGCTTTTAGCCTCGAACAGAAAGTCCAGCGCGATTTAAGCTTTGCTGTTGTCGATGAGGTGGATTCTATCCTGATTGATGAGGCGAGAACGCCTCTGATCATTTCCGGGCCTACCGAGGAAAGCACTGAAATATACGTGAAGGTCAATCAGATCGTCCCGTTCCTGACCAAGCAGGAAAAAGAAGGCGAGCCGGGCGACTATTCCGTCGATGAAAAAGTACGCCAGTTGTACCTGACTGAAGAAGGCCACGAACGGGTTGAGCGTTTAATGGTCGAACATGGCTTGATGGCGGAAGGGACCAGTTTGTATGACGCAACCAACATTCGCCTGATGCATTACCTGAACGCTTCGTTGCGCGGGCATGTGTTATTTAAAAAAGACGTGGATTATATCGTCGCCAATAACGAAGTGATTATCGTCGATGAGTTTACCGGGCGCGTGATGCCGGGACGCCGCTGGTCTGAAGGCTTGCATCAGGCGATTGAGGCGAAAGAGCACGTCGCCATTCAAAATGAAAACCAGACGCTGGCCTCGATTACTTTCCAGAACTATTTCCGTTTGTACGAAAAACTGTCCGGTATGACCGGTACAGCGGATACCGAAGCGTTCGAATTAAACAAGATTTACGGCCTCGAAGTTGTGGTTATTCCTACGCACCGCCCGATGATTCGTAAGGATTTCGGTGACGTCGTATTTCTGACTGCCGACGAGAAATATGTCGCCGTTGCCGAAGATATTAAAGAATGTGTTGGACGTGGACAGCCGGTGTTGGTGGGAACCACATCGATTGAAAACTCCGAGCGGCTGTCTGCGCTGTTGAAAAAACAGGGTATTAAACACGAAGTACTTAACGCCAAGCAGCATGAGCGCGAAGCCCATATCATTGAACAGGCCGGTATGCCGGGAGCGGTGACTATCGCGACCAACATGGCCGGACGGGGTACCGATATTGTGCTCGGCGGCAATCTGGACGCGGAACTGGCGGCATTGGGCGAAGATGCCGGCGAGGCCGATAAGGAACGCGTCCGCGGCGCGTGGCTAGACAGACACGAGCAGGTTGTCGCCACCGGCGGCTTGCATGTTATCGGTTCGGAGCGTCATGAATCGCGCCGTATCGACAACCAGTTAAGAGGCCGGTCTGGCCGGCAGGGCGATCCGGGGTCAACCCGTTTCTACTTGTCATTGCAAGATGACCTGATGCGCATCTTCGCATCGGATCGCGTGGCGGGCTTGATGCAGAAATTAGGTATGGGCAATGGCGAAGCTATTGAGCATCCTTGGGTAACCCGTTCTATCGAAAGCGCCCAACGCAAGGTTGAAGGCCGTAACTTCGATGTGCGTAAAGAAATCCTGGCCTATGACGATGTCGCCAACGATCAACGCAAGGTTGTCTACGCGCAGCGTAACGAGCTGATGGCGGCGGAGGAAATTTCCGACATCATCACCGCGATACGTGAAGACGTGGTCAATAATGTGATTACTCAGTACATCCCGGCAAGGACGATGGTGGAGCAGTGGGATACCAAGGGCCTGGAGGATCATTTGCATCAGGAGTTTAATGTTGAAATTCCTGTGCGTAAAATGCTGGAAGAAGACCACTCGTTGCAGGAAGAATCTTTACGCAAGCGAATTATCGAAATTCTGGAACAAAACCATAAAGACAAAGAACAGCAGATGACTCAGCAAGTGCTGCGGCATATTGAGAAATCATTAATGTTGCAAGTGCTGGACAACAGCTGGAAAGAGCATCTGGCGGCGATGGATTATTTGCGTCAAGGCATCCACTTTAGAGGTTATGCGCAAAAAGATCCCAAGCAGGAATACAAGCGCGAAGCGTTTGAAATGTTCACCAACCTGCTAGAGCATATCAAGTACGAGGTAATCACTACGCTGTTCAAAGTTCAGGTTCGGCAGGAAGAGGATGTTCAGGCGCTTGACGAGCAAATGCAGGCGCCCAGGGAAATGCATTTTGAGCACGCGCAGGCGCCGACTTTGGATGCTTACGAGGAGTCGCTGTCGGCACCCGAACAGGAAGAAACTACTGTTGCTGAGCAGCCATTTGTCAGGGACGGCAATAAAGTGGGGCGTAATGATCCTTGTCCTTGCGGTTCGGGCAAAAAGTTTAAACAGTGCCACGGTAAATTAAGCTGATTTGATTGCAGGGCGGGTTAACCCCGCCCTGTGTTGTCTCAAAACAGGTCTTCTGCGGGTTGTTCAGTAGATTGACTGGAATCAGTCGTCGAGTCGCCGGACGTGAAGCTTGTCGGCACGCGGTCAGCTTGAAAGTACTCCCATATCCCGTCTTTATTTGCGGCCTCTGTTAGCAGGCCGGTCTCAGGGTTTATAAACGCTTTTACTATGCCTTCCGGCGCTTCAAGAGGCGTATCGGGGGTATCTTTTAATGCTGTTTGCATAAACTCTATCCACATCGGTAATGCGGCTACACCGCCCGTTTCACGATTCCCCAGCGGGGAAAAATCATCAAATCCGACCCATGCGGTGGCGACATTCGATTGCGTGTAGCCATTGAACCAGGCGTCGCGCTGTTCGTTTGTGGTTCCTGTTTTTCCGGCAAGATCCTGTCTGCCCAATACTTTTGCATCGGTTGCCGTACCATGTTGGACGACATCTCTTAGCAACGAATTCATCAGAAAACAAATTTGCGGCGTAATAATTCGGGGTGCGTAGTTGCGTTTTAATTCCTCGCTGCTGTCGCAGGAAGGGCAGGGGGTTTTAGGTTTGGCCTGATAAATAATCTCGCCTTCGTTGGATTCAATGCGTTCAATAAAATAGGGAGTGATCAGGAAGCCGCCGTTGGCGAATGTGGCGTAAACCCGAGCCATTTGCAGTGGGGATGCATAGCCGCTGCCCAGCGCCAGTGACAGGGTTTTGGGTATTTGCTCTTCAGTAAAGCCGAAGCGCAAAGCCGTTGCAACGGCTTTTTCAACGCCCATTTCCTGTAATAGGCGGATGGAGATAATGTTTCTTGAGTGGGTTATAGCCGCCCTGATACTGGTTGGACCGTAGAATTTCTTGTTGTAATTTTCCGGCCGCCATTCATTTTCCTGGCCTGGAATATCGATGACGATAGGCGCATCGTTAATAAGACTGGCTGCGGTGTAGCCTTGTTCCAGGGCGGTGGTGTAAATGATGGGTTTAAAGCCCGACCCCGGCTGTCTTTTTGATTGGGTCGCGCGATTGTATTTGTTGCGGTAAAAATCGAAACCGCCGGTTAACGCCAAAATGGCGCCGTTGGCGGGATTTAAAGAAACAAATGCGCCTTCTACCTCGGGCACTTGCGTTAAAGTCCAGGTGTTATTTTGTAGCTGACGAACGCGGATAATGTCGCCTGTTTTTAACAGGTTTGCGATAGAGTTGCCGGTCCATTTAATATTTTCCGACGGTATTTCAATGACAGAGCGGTCTTGAAGAGCGGCAGTTGCAATATTATCTTTTACGCGTAGAACGGTGGCGGGCAATGTATCGCCGATGACGGGAAGTTCGCCTACAGGAAGTAGGCGAGGGGCGTGAGCAGGAGCGGAAGCTTCGTTGAAATTGCTGGTCCTGGTGCGTAAGTGGCGATAGCCGTGGCGTTGGTCATAGGCGTGCAAGGTATTGTTAAGCGCCTGATTCGCCGTCGATTGCAGCGTTCCGTTGATTGTTGTATAGACCTTGAAGCCGGAGGTATAGGCTTGCTCGCCATAGAGCTCGAAGATTTTTTGCCGAACCATTTCGGCGAAATAAAGCGCCGAAATTTCAGGAGAGACTGTTTGCAGCTTGGCTGTAGAGGGTTGCCCGGATGCGTCCTCGTATTCCTGTTGGCTGATATGGTTAAGCTCAAGCATACGGTGCAAGACATAATTGCGCCGTTCAATGGCTCGCGCTTCATTTGTAATGGGGTTGTATGTCGATGGCGCTTTGGGTAGCCCGGCAATCATCGCGTATTCGGCCAAGTTAAGTTCCGACAGGGATTTTCCGTAATAAACCTGGGCGGCAGCGGCAACGCCGTAGGCTCTGTGGCCCATGAAAATCTGGTTTAAGTAAAGTTCCAGGATTTTGTTTTTCGGGTACTCGCGTTCTATTTTCAACGCCAGCATGATTTCCTTTAACTTACGGGTGTAAGTTTTCTCGCTGCTCAACAGGAAGTTACGGGTAACCTGCATGGTGATGGTGCTGCCGCCCTGTTTTTTCTTGCCGGTTAAGGCAAGGTGTAGACCGGCCCGAAGCAGGCCTTTGAAATCGACGCCGGGGTGCTGGTAAAAACTGTCGTCCTCAGCGGCAATGAAAGCATTAATCAGTTGCGGCGGGACTTCCTCTATATTGACCGGTGCGCGTTTTTTTTCGCCAAATTGAGCAATCAGCAAATTATCCGCACTATAAACGCTTAAAGGCGTCTGGTACTGAACATTATGCAGGGTCTTAACATCAGGCAGGTCGGCGGCAAGCTTGTTGTATAAAAAATAGCCGGAAATAGCTAAGCCCAATGTAATGGTGATAAAAAAAACAGCAAACCATTTTAAAAGTTTAGCCACAAGAAATCCCGGGAAACGGTACGGTAGCGGTAAGAGCGCAAGCTTTATGAATAAAAAGATACATTTTTAGTAAATGCCGGCAGAAATGATTTTCACTGGAGATAAAAAGCAACGGATCGAGCAAATAAATTGAACATTTTAAGCATCAAAATAAAAAAGGCTACTATACTTTCGCCAGTAAATAAGTTTTGTCATTGTTGATTGTAGCTGAAAACCCGGCATTGCAGCTGATCGGTCACGATGTCGTCAAGTTTTTCAAGGGATAGTTCATGAGTTGGTTTGGGCAGAAACAGAGCGCCGTTCTAGGTATTGATATCAGTACCGCAGCTATAAAATTGCTCGAATTGAGCAAGGTCGGCGCCCGTTACCGGGTTGAAAGTTACGCGGTAGCGCCTTTGCCGCAAGATGCTGTTGTTGATAAAAATATAGCAAACATTGAAGTGATCGCTGAAGCGATAAAAATCGCTTTAAAGCAATCCGGCTCAAAGTTAAAGCAAGCGTCTGTCGCTGTTGCCGGCTCTTCAGTGATGACCAAGGTGATACCGATGCCCGCTTCATTAACCGATGATGAAATGGAAGATCAAATCATGGTTGAAGCGGACCAGTATGTGCCTTACTCGCTTGACGAGGTTAATTTCGATTTTGAAGTACAGGGGCAAAATGAAAATAACCCTGAAATGGTCAATGTGCTGCTCGCGGCGTCGAGAAAGGAGATTATCGCGGATCGCGTCGAAGTGTTGGTCAAGGCCGGTTTGAAAGCCAAAATTGTCGATGTTGAAGCCTTTGCGATGGAAAACGCCTTTACCTTGCTGATCGATCAATTGCCGGATGCCGTTGAAGGCCAGACGGTTGCTATTGTGGATATCGGGGCAACCATGACGGCGTTAAATGTTCTACATAATTGCCGTACCGTGTACACAAGAGAGCAAGGCTTTGGCGGCAGGCAGTTGACTGAAGAGATTCAGCGCCGCTACGGTTTAACTTATGAAGAGGCCGGCTTGGCAAAAAAGCTGGGCGGACTGCCGGATAACTATGCAGTCGACGTACTTGAGCCGTTTAAACGGGCAATGGTTCAGCAAATTCAGCGGTCGATACAGTTTTTTATTTCATCAAGCGCGAATAGACGTATCGACAATCTTGTTCTGGCGGGCGGTTGCGCCTCAATACCCGGCATCGACAAACTGGTTCAACAGACCCTAGGAATACCTACCTTTATAGCCAATCCTTTCATCAATATGGCGCTATCCAATAAGGTAAAACCTCAGTCATTGAGTAACGATGCATCGGCAATGATGATTGCGTGCGGGTTGGCATTGAGGAGTTTTGATTAATGGCAAAAATCAATTTGCTCCCGTGGCGTGAAGAGCTGCGCGCGCAGAAAAAACAGGATTTTATCAATGCCATCGGCGTGGCGGTTTTATTCACGGCGCTTATTTTTGCCGGGCTTCACATGTATATCGAGGGATTAAAGGCTTATCAGGAACAAAGAAACAAGCTAATACAGGACGAAATAGCATTATTGGATATAAAAATCGCCAAAATCAAAACGATTGAGGAACAAAAAAGCAAGTTGCTGACCAAAATAGAATTAATTCAGAAATTACAGGAAAGCCGTCCTGAGATTGTGCATTTATTCGATGAGCTTCCGAGAGTTACACCGGACGGGGTTTTTCTGACGAAGTTCACCCAGAAAGGGGATGAGCTGAATTTTGAAGGCAAGTCGCAAACCAATGCCCGCGTTTCCGCTTTTATGCGGGCTATTGAGGCTTCGGCCTGGCTTAAAGTTCCTACGCTTGATGTGATTCATACTGGAAGTAAGGTTAATTCCGAACAGTTAAGCGATTTCATTCTGCATGCAAAGCAAGGCGGTCAAGATGCGCAAGCCGCGACTGCCACGGGTGGCGGAAGTCCCGCAAGCGGTAAGGAAGCGATCCGTCCGGCCGGGGGGAACTAATGAATTTGTCGGAAATTAACTGGGATCTTAATGAGGCGGGGTCTTGGCCATTGCCCATTAAAGCGGCGGCGATTGCCGTCATATGCGTTCTGGTTTTCAGTGCGGGTGTTTACTATGACACGCTTGATCAATTGGCGGCGCTTGATGTCTCCGAGAAAAAAGAGCGGGAGTTAAAGCAGGCGTTTGAGACGAAGCAAAAGAAATCAATCAATCTTCAGGATTATCAGGATCAATTGACGCAAATTGAAACGGAACTGGAGGATATGATCCGCCAAATGCCGACAAAAGAAGAGCTTGCCAGCCTGTTGATTGATATTTCCCAGACAGGATTGGCCAGCGGTCTGGAATTCCGGTTATTTAAACCGGGTGCGGCGATTCGAAAAGACTTCTATTCAGAGTTGCCGATCGATATAGAGGTTATTGGAAAATATGAGGAGCTGGGGTTGTTTGTGAGTGGTTTGGCCTCGTTGCCGCGGATTGTTACCGTACACGACGTAAATATTATTCCCGAAAGCAAGGACGGAAAGACCGGGGAAATGAAGATGAATGCAACGGTAAAGACCTATAACGAAAGCGTTGATGAAGCCGCTGAGACGGCCAAAAAGAAAAGGGCGAGAAAGTAATGGAATATAACAAATTGCCTTTGTCCAGTGGAGCCGCACAAGCAGGTTTGCAACGCCGCACCGATTCCCTCGGCAACAGCTCCCTGCGTTGCTCTACCTCCTGCATCCATGCAGTCGTACCGGTCGCGACACTTCCGTCACCCTTGGCGGTCGGTCGCACGAGTTCCCTACCCGTTGCGACACTCCCACCATCCTTGGCGGTCGGTTGCACGGGTTCCCTACCCGTTGCGACACTTCCACCATCCTTGGCGGTCGTAACTTGTGTGGTTTTTATAGTTTTGTTGACCGGATGCGGCAACGATGACTTTGCGGACTTAAACCGCTATATAGCGGAAGTTAAGGCCAGGCCTAAAGAGGCCATTAAGCCCTTGCCTGAAATCAAAGTTATTGAGCCTTTTATTTTTAAACCGGAAGGCCTGCGCGATCCGTTTAAGCCGTTGGAGCAGCCCGAACAGGCCGACAGCGTAGATGTTTCAAAGGCTAGCGGCATAAAACCGGATACGGCGCGGCGTAAAGAAGAGCTGGAGATGTTCCCTTTGGATGTCCTGAAAATGGTGGGTACTGTCGATATGAAGTCGAGTTTGTGGGGATTGGTAAAAGCCAGCGACGGCACCATCTATCGCGTCAAAGTTGGGAACTATATGGGGAAAAATTATGGGAAAATCATACGGATAGTTAGCGATAAAATCGAATTGATCGAAATAGTGCCCGATAAGCCGGGAACGTGGCGCGAACAACCGGCTTCAATAGCGTTGACAGAGTGATTTTGAGGACAATAAATGAATAATAAACAAGGCTGCGTTATGGCGAATACCCACAGGGGAGCCATACCGTTCAGAGGGCAGGGTAAGACGTGGCGATCATCATGTATGCCTATTGGCTTAGGTTTGCTCCTATTCGTATTTCAGCTCGCATCTGCTCAGGCAGGTGAACTGTTGTTATCAAAGATAGATTTTGCGACGCCGTCAGCTGATAAGTTGCAGATTGAAATGGAAATGACGGGGCCCGCGGCTACGCCTAAAGTATTTAAAACCGATAATCCTGCGCGTATCGCCCTGGATTTTCCGGGTGTAAAAAGCGGACTGGCAAAAAAAATGTACCCGATCAATCAGGGGGCGGCGAACAGCGTTTATGTCGTGGAAGCGGGCGACAGGGTTCGTGTTGTTGTTAACCTGCTTGAGACAATACCGTTTGATACCAAGGTGGTCGGCAATAAAGTGGTACTGACCCTAACGCGGGCAAAGGCTGTAATGCCTGCCGAGTTAAAACCGCCGGCTCTTCCACCGGCTGTTGCAACGCCGCCAAAGCCGACAGCGCCTGTCCTAACAAAGACGACTAATGCAGTAGTGGCAGCCTTAATCCCCGCACAAGATATTAGCGGGTTTGACTTTAAGCGCGGCGACAAAGGCGAGGGACGCATACTGGTTTCGCTGGCTAATCCCAACACTATCGTTAACTCTAAGGAACAAGGTGGGAAAGTCGTCATCAGTTTTTTAAACACCCGCTTACCTCAAAGTTTGGCTAAAAGGCTCGATGTCTCCGAGTTTGCAACGCCGGTCAAGTTTATTGATACCGTGTCGGCCGACCAGCAAACCACGATTACCGTGACGCTGCAAAATGCGCTTTACGATTATTCGGTGTTTCAAGCGGACGGGTTGTTGACCGTTGAGTTTCGCCCCTTAAGCAATGAAGAGAAAGATGCGCTGGAAAGGTCGCGCACCAAATATACCGGCGACAGGTTATCTTTAAATTTCCAGGAAATCGAAATCCGCAGTGTGATTGCCATTCTGGCCGAATTTACCGGGCAGAATGTGGTTGCCGGCGATGATGTAACGGGTACGATTACCTTAAAGCTGGACGATGTGCCTTGGGATGAAGCGCTCGACTTTATCATGATGACCAAGGAGTTGGGCAAGTACGAGTCCGGTAATGTCACGCTGATTTCAACGCTGGACAAGATCAAGGACTACAAGCAGAAACAGCAGGAAACCGATAAAGTTGTTGAACAGCTGGATCCGCTGGTGACTGAGTACATTAAAATCAATTACGCCAAGGCAGAGAACTTTAGAAATCTGTTGAATGGCCGCGATACCGGTGCTTTTGGCAGTTGCGGGGTGACCGGCGCAACTGGAACTGCTTCATCAACAACGGCCTCTTCCGCTTCCGCCGGCGGCGCCACGGGCGGGGGGCAAGCCGGTCAAGGCCAGGCCGGCGGGGCTGGTAGCGCCAGTGGTTCGGAAGGCGGTAATGACAAGTTCGGCTTGCTTTCTGCCCGCGGATCGGCCGTTGTCGATGCCAGAACCAATACCTTGATTGTTCGCGAGACGGCGAAGCGCCTGGATGAGGTCAAGAAACTGATACGCAAGCTTGATGTTCCTGTGCGCCAGGTGATGATTGAGGCGCGGGTTGTGATTGCCGATGATAGTTTTACTGAAAATTTAGGCGTCAAGTTTGGTGTAGCAAAAGAAGCGACTATAGGTTCTAGTAAAACGTTCGCTGTGGGCGGAACTGAGGTGGCTTCAAGTGGAGGGGATCCTACTATAAACACAAGAAAACCAACCGATTTGCTGGTCGATTTGGGCGTCGAAGCCCTAACGGCGACTCCGCCGGGGGCGTTGGGAATGACCCTCGCCAGAGGCGCCGATTATGTGTTGAATCTTGAGCTACAGGCGTTACAAATTGAAGGCAGGGGGGAAATAGTGTCCAACCCGAGGGTAATGACGATGGACCGATGCACGGCGGTTATGACGCAAGGTGTCCAGATTCCGGTGACAACGCCTGGGACGGCCAATACACCGCCGACAACGACTTATATCGATGCCGTCCTTGAGTTAAACGCAACGCCGCAGATTACCCCCAATGGCTCGGTTATCATGAATTTGCTGGTTAAGAAGGATAATGAGAACACAACAAGCAACCCTGTTTCGGGCAACCCCGGGATTGACAAAAGACAGATCAAAACCTCGGTTCTCGTTGAGGATGGAGAAACGGTTGTTTTAGGAGGCGTTTATGAAGGGTCTGAATCAATAGGCAAGAATAAAATCCCATTTTTCGCCGACCTGCCGGGTATTGGGTTTTTATTTACCAATTCAACAGAGGAGAAGACTAAGAAAGAATTACTGATTTTTGTCACGCCAAAAATCATGCAGGATAATCTGGTCAGCGATTGATTGCTTCTACTTGGATCAAAAAGGGGGCATAATGCCCCCTTTTTTAATGGTTTAGCCGCAGGAAGGCAGGTTATGACGCGATCAGAGAATATATATTTAGTAGGCCTGATGGGTGCAGGGAAAACCACGATAGGGCGGCAATTAGCCAGAGCGTTGTCAGTGCCTTTTTATGACAGCGACAAGGCGATTGAGGAAAGAACCGGTGTGGATATTCCGACTATATTCGAGTTCGAGGGGGAAGAGGGATTCAGGGATCGGGAACAGAAGATGATTCAGCAATTGACGCAAATGAAGGGTATTGTGCTGGCTACCGGCGGCGGTGCTGTTTTGCGTGAAGAAAATCGCAGGTTGTTGAAGGAAAATGGATTTATCGTTTATTTGCAATGCTCGGTAGAAAGGATTCTGGAGAGGACGCGCAGGGACACGCAGCGTCCACTGCTGAAAACGGATAATCCCAGAGAACGTATAGAGACCTTATTCACGCAGCGTGAACCCCTGTATTTGTCTTGCGCCGATTTTAAAGTTGATACCGGCGTTATGCAAAGCAAAGAAGTCGTCAGCCGTATTTTAGAAGAATATAAGTCAGTTAACCGTTAGCAAACAAAATCTACAAAGAACGGGTTGGCGTAGCGTAACCCGGCACATCGAAGCGGCAAATACCGGATTGCGCTACGCCAATCCAATCTATAAGCGTTGATAAATATGAAAAAATTACAGGTTGAATTAGGTGACCGTAGTTACCCGATTTATATAGGCTCCGGTTTATTGGGCCAGTCCGAATTATTCACAAAGCATATAAAGTCCAAGCAGGTTGTCGTGGTTACCAATGAAACCATTGCCCCGTTGTACCTGGACACAGTTTTAAAAAACTTACAGGGCTATATTGTTGAAACAGTGATACTGCCCGATGGCGAACAATTCAAGACTTTGGATGTTGTCGCGCAAATTTTCGATAAGCTGCTGGCGTGCAGATTTAGCCGTAACGCCAGCCTGATCGCGTTAGGCGGCGGCGTTATCGGCGACATGGGCGGCTTTGCGGCGGCCTGCTATCAGCGAGGGATTCCTTTTCTGCAAATACCGACAACATTGTTGGCTCAGGTCGATTCCTCGGTAGGCGGAAAAACCGGCGTTAATCATCCGCTGGGTAAAAACATGATTGGCGCTTTTTACCAGCCGCAATGCGTTATCGCCGACGCCGACGTTTTGGATACGCTGGATGACCGCCAATTAGCGGCGGGGCTGGCCGAAGTGATTAAATACGGCTTGATCAGGGATGCTGAGTTCTTTGAATGGCTGGAGCACAATATCGATGCGTTATTGACTAGAGACAAGCAGGCATTGGCTTATGCGATTGAGCGGTCGTGCATTAACAAGGCCGAAATTGTCGCCGAGGATGAAACCGAAACCGGCGTCAGGGCGACGTTAAATTTAGGCCATACTTTCGGCCATGCGATAGAAACCGGCGCCGGTTACGGCGCATACCTTCATGGCGAGGCGGTCGCCATCGGCACCTGCCAGGCCGCCGATCTTTCCAGACGAAAAGGCTGGCTGAACGATGAAGATGTCGAAAGAATTATTGCGCTGTTTAAAAAAGCCGGATTGCCCGTACATCCGCCGGAGCAAATTGCTTCGGACCGGTTTTTGGAATTAATGGCGGTAGACAAAAAAAATGTCGACGGTCAAATCAGACTGATCCTGTTGCAAAAAATCGGCATGGCAACTCTGCCTGTTGACGTAGATCGAGAATTATTGGAGATGACGCTTAAAACTTATGGTAGAAGATGATGATGTCCTCTGGATAAAACAGCCGCGCCGGGACCCGGCAAATGAGGCTGTTCATTCCTTGATAACAAAGGAGCGGATGCAGAAGCTTGATTTATTAATCCATCTGCTTTCAAACCTGACGCAAGCCCTTGTCGTCTGCGGGCCGAAAGGCATCGGTAAAACGACGCTGCTTAACGTTTTGCAGGAGCGCAAGACTGAATCACGACGGTATTGCCTGATGCAAGGCAATGCCGACTTAAGCTTTGAGGCGATTTACGAGCAGTTAGCCAGGGTCCGGTCGCCGGGGCAATATAAACAAATCGTATTGATTGTCGATAATGCCGGCGAATTAGTACCGGGCCTGATCACGGCCGTCATTCAATATGCCGCGGCAAATCCTATTTTAAGGGTCATCTTCGCCTTAACGCATGATGAATTGCAGATGAAACGGGGATCGGATCGTGCGGTTGATGATTGTCATATTGTTGAAATCCCGCCTTTATCGGAGAGGCAGTGCGGTGATTTTTTACAGCATCTGTCCACAAAACCTTCTTTAAACTTGCCGTTTGATGCAATCGGCGAAAACATGATAGAGCACATCTATCGGGAAACGCATGGCGTTCCGGGGCGTATTATCGCTGAAGTTTCCGGCTTGCCCGTCGCCAAACAGGGCGGAAAATTGAAATGGATGTTTGTCATTGCCGTTGCAGCAGCCATTGCGATAGTGTTCGGTATTCAATTGCTGACAACATCAAGAAAGGATGACAAAACCGTTGCGCCTGCGCCGGTTCAACAAAAAACAGACATTATCGACATCCCGCCTCCGCCACGAACAGAGACCCCGATAATGCTGGATCTGTCGACTGCAGGGAGCGACGGTAACGCAGCAAGCGGCACGGCTGCACCGCTGCAAAAAATCGAGCAACGCCCGGATGAATTACCGAAAGAACCGGTATTGCCGGCTGCCCAGCCGGTAATACCGCAGCCGGTGCAAGCCGCGCCGGCAAATGCCATAGAGCCTGCGGCTGGCGTAAATACAGGCGTAGGGGCTGGGCAAGCTGCGGTTCCCGCAGCACAGCCCGAAACGTCGATTAAGCCGCCTGAACAACCGTCCGCTGAAAAAGCCCCTGATGCCCGGCAACAGCAGGTCATCGAGCCTCCCGTTCCCGTAAAGCCGGAAGTTAAAGCCCCGTCCGAGCCGGTGCCTGCGGTTGATCAACCGCTTAAAAATAAACAAGCGGCTGCGCAGCGTGCGGTTGAGCAAGAAAAAACCAGACAAGCGCAGTTGAAGAAGTTGGCGGACAGTTTTAAGCCGTTTACACCCAATGGTCTGGAAACCATTCAGATACCTGAAAAGCCCGTAGAAATTGCGCCGCTTCCCGGAGGGGCGGTTGTAGAAACGTTGGTGCCCCGGCAAGTGGAGACTAACGAATCATTGGCGCAGTCGGCAAATAATTTCACCCTGCAACTTATGGTATTATCCAAACAATCGTCGGTTGACGGCCTGCTCAGGAAATATCCGGAGATGAGTTCGGGGTTTAGAACCATTAACACGATAGCGAACGGTCAACAGAAGTTCATTTTAGTTTACGGTTCATATCCTGATATGGCATCGGCAAATAAAGCTAGACAATCCTTGCCGTTCGAATTCCGAAAGGCGCTGGTAAGAAAAATGAGCGCGATAAAACAATAACTAAGTTGTGTAGGATGGGTTTCGCTACCGTTCTACCCATCCTACAAAATTTTAAACCTGAATAATTAAATCCATGACAGTATTAAAAAACGACACCTTTATTAGAGCGCTGTTAAAACAACCTGTTGAGTACACACCGATTTGGATGATGCGCCAGGCGGGTCGTTATTTACCTGAATACAGAAAGGTCAGGGAGCAGGCCGGCAGTTTTTTAGATCTGTGCACCAATCCTGAGCTGGCTTGCGAAGTCACCTTGCAGCCGTTACGGCGTTTTGGCTTCGATGCGGCGATTCTGTTTTCGGATATATTGACCATTCCCGACGCAATGGGTTTGGGACTTTATTTTACCGAAGGCGAAGGGCCTAAATTTACTCATCCGGTCAGAACCGCAGCCGATGTCGCTAAATTACCGGTTCCTGATCCTGAAACCGATTTGCGTTACGTGGTCGATGCGGTTCGGCTGATACGGAAAAACCTGCAAGGCAGCGTTCCGTTGATCGGCTTTTCCGGCAGCCCCTGGACGCTGGCAACCTATATGGTCGAGGGCGGCAGCAGCAAGAGCTTTCAAAAAGTTAAAGGCATGATGTACGAACAGCCCAAGTTGATGCACGTTATGTTGGACAAGTTGGCGCAATCGGTTGCGGCCTATTTGAATGCGCAGATCGAGGCGGGCGCTCAGGCGGTCATGCTGTTCGATACCTGGGGCGGCATGTTGTCGACCGAAGATTATGCCGAATTTTCCTTATACTACGCCAAGCAAGTCAGGGCGCAGCTTAAAACTCATGTAGACGGGCAACAGATCCCGACCATCCTGTTCACTAAAGGCGGCGGGCTTTGGCTGGAAGCCATGGCCGATTCAGGCTATGATGCCTTGGGCCTCGATTGGCAGACCGATATGCAACAGGCTCGCGCCAGAGTAGGCCATCGTGTCGCCTTGCAGGGCAATATGGACCCGGTTGCGCTTTATGCAAACCCGGACGTCATTACTGGAAAAGTAAAAACCATTTTGCATAAATACGGTTCGGGTTCCGGCCATGTGTTCAACTTGGGGCACGGCATCTTGCCCGATATGAACCCTGATCATGTTAAAGCGATGGTCGATGCCGTGCATGAGCATAGCCGGGCTTATCATCAGGACTAAGCATCAAAATATTAGGAGTTTCGAGCATGAAAATATTGAAAAACTTGTTGATAATCGGCTTGCTCGCTGCCAATACGGCGGGCGTTAGGGCTGAGGACAAGCCTATCGACATCGTGGTTCATAGAAGCCCAAGCTGCACTTGTTGCGGCAAGTGGTTGGAGCATCTGAAAGATAATAATTTCAATGTAAAAGATGTCGTCACCAATGACGTGCAGGCGGTAAAGGATAAATACGGCGTTAGCCGGGAAATAGCATCCTGCCACACGGCCATCGTCGACGGCTATGTTGTCGAAGGCCATGTGCCTGCAAACGACATTAAGACGCTGTTGACAACCAAATCTAAAGTTGTCGGAATAGCCGTTCCCGGCATGGTTGACGGCAGTCCCGGCATGGAGATGGGCGATAGCAAGGACGCTTATAAAGTGCTGAGTTTCGACCGCGAAAACCACACCAAGGTATTCAACAGCTACGAAGGTACACAATGATTTTAGCCGGCGACGTAGGCGGTACAAAAACCATCCTGGCGCTGTTTAAGACGGAAGGCGATGAGGTTAAATGCCTTAAAAAAGAGCAATTTCCCAGCGCGAACTATCAGACGTTTACCACATTATTGTCGGAATTTTTGACCGATGCCGCTTGCCCGCAGGTAGCGGCCGTTTGCATCGGAGTCGCCGGCGTTGTTGACAACGGCCGTTGCGAAACAACCAATTTGCCGTGGGTGCTCAGCAGTAAAGAGATCGGCGATCGCGTAAACAGCCAAAATGTCTGGTTGTTGAATGACCTGGAAGCCGCCGCATGGGGTTTGCTGGATTTGCCGGAGCGTAATTTTGTTGAATTGAATCCCGATGCGCAAAGTCAGCAAGGCCATACTGCCGTAGTTGCCGCCGGAACAGGCTTGGGCGAGGCAATCATCGCATGGGATGGCGCCGCGCATCAGGTTATCGCCAGTGAAGGCGGGCATACCGATTTTTCGCCGACTAATGAGCAGGAAATAGCCTTGCTCAGGTACTTGATGGAAAAGTACCCGGAGCATGTCAGCTGGGAGCGATTGTTGTCAGGTGAAGGCCTGATCAACATTTATCAATTTCTCAAACACATCAACTATGCACAAACCAATCCTGAGACCGAGCAGCAGATGACCGAACGAGACCCTGCCGCAGTCATAGGCGAAGCGGGCGTTGTCGGCAGCGATGCGTTGTGCGTTGAGGCGTTAAAACTGTTTTGCCGGCTCTATGGTTCGGAATCGGGAAATCTGGCGCTTAAATGCCTGCCGTATGGCGGCGTTTACCTGGCCGGAGGCATAGGCGCAAAAATCCTGCCCGTGCTGCAACAAGGTGAATTTATGCGCGGTTTTTTGGCAAAAGGACGCTGCCGGGCCGTGTTGCAGAAACTATCGGTTAAAGTCTGCACCAACCCCGAGGTCGCCTTGTCGGGCGCGCTCAGTTACGCAAAAAAGAGGCTAGGATAAAGCAATGAAAATTGGCGTCCCCAAAGAAATAAAAGATCAGGAAGGCCGGGTTGCAATCACACCCGACGGCGTGCGGCATTTAATTCAAAAAGGACATCAGGTCCTTATTGAGATCGATGCCGGATTAGGCTCGGGATTTAGCAACGAGCAATATCAGCAGGCCGGCGCACAGTTGGTTTCAGCCTCCGCTGCCTGGGCGGTCGATCTGGTGGTCAAAGTCAAAGAGCCCTTGGAATCCGAATACCCTTATTTGGACCGGCAGATGATTTTTACCTATTTTCATCTGGCGGGTGTGACGCCGAGCTTGACCCAGGAGCTGTTAAAAAAAGGCACAACGGCGATTGCCTACGAAACCCTGGAAGATGAACAGGGACGCTTGCCACTGCTCGCGCCGATGAGCGCCGTTGCCGGAAACATGGCCGCGCTGATGGGCGGTTATTATCTTGCCGAATTCAATCAGGGCAGGGGAGTCCAGTTAGGCAAAGTGCTGGGCAAACGGCATGGCAAGGTCGTGATCATCGGCGATGGCGTGGTCGGCCAACATGCCGCCCAGGTAGCCAGCGGAATGGGGGCCGATGTGTTTGTTGCAGGTATTGATCAGGCACACATGCAGCAAATAAAAACCGCATCATTGCCGGATGTAGAGTTTTTCTTGTCGAGTCCTGAAAATATCGGCGAGCATGTAAAAGACGCCGATTTGGTTGTCGGAGCCGTGCTGGTTCATGGCGCCAAAGCACCCAAAATAATCACTGAAGACATGATCAAGTCGATGGCTAAGGGAACGGTTGTTGTCGATGTCAGCATCGATCAGGGCGGCTGCATAGCGACATCAAAGCCAACCTCGCATACCAACCCGGTATTTATCAAACACGATGTCATCCATTATTGCGTGACCAACATGCCGGGCGCGTATCCCAGAACATCAACCATCGCTTTGTCCGATGCGACATTACCCTATGTCCTGAAAATAGCCGATGCCGGGAAAGGGGCTTTAATGACCGATAAGACACTGGCAAAAGCGATTAATACCTGTGACGGCAAGATCACCTGTAAAGCTGTAGCCGAAAGTCTGGATATGCTGGATAACTACCAGTCGATTGATAAGTTTTAAATGGTTTTACGGTAACATTCTAAGTTACGATAAGCACTAAAGCCGATGTAGCTCAGTTGGTAGAGCAACTGATTCGTAATCAGTAGGTCGTGGGTTCGACTCCCATCATTGGCTCCAAAAAGATCAAAGGGTTAGGCGGAATGCCTGGCCCTTTTTTGTGTGTAATGCCAGTTGTTTCTCCAAAGGAACTTCCATGCCAGAACAACCCCATCCCCATGATCCGTTTTTTCCTTTTTGGGAAGATCCTTCTTCTTTTTTGGCGGTTTGGCTGACCACCGCCGACCAAACTGCGTTGTTCCAACGGCAGCCGAATGAGCTCTGTTTTGCCGACAACGCCAATGATTTCCCTGTGATAACCGTGGATGCCAAGCAGAAGTATCAGGTCATCGAGGGATTCGGTTTTTCGTTGACCGGCGGCAGCGCGATGCTGATCGGTCGCTTGTCCGCCGCTGACAGGAAAGCATTGTTGCGGGAGCTGTTTTTGCCCGATGGGGACGGCATCGGCGTTAGTTTTCTGCGTCTGAGCATCGGTGCGTCGGATCTGAGCGAGCGCTGCTTTAGCTATGACGACAGGCCTGCCGGACAATCGGACTTTGAGCTTGCCCATTTCGACATCGAGGCCGGCGACCGTGAAGTCATTCCGCTGTTGCGGGAGATTTTGGCGATCAACCCCGAGATTAAGATCATGGCAACAGCTTGGTCGCCGCCGACCTGGATGAAGACCAGCAAAAGTTTTGTCGGAGGCAAACTAAGGCCGGATTGTTACGGTGTTTACGCCGCCTACCTGATCAAATACCTGCAAGCCATGCGGGACAGAGCTATCACCGTTCATGCGATCACCCCGCAGAACGAACCCTTGAATGAAAAAAACGAACCCAGCATGATCATGGAAGCGGGCGAGCAGGCTGAGTTCATCAAAAATCATCTGGGCCCGGCGTTGCAGGCAGCCGGGCTGGACGATGTGGAACTGTTTTGCTGGGACCACAATTGCGACGTCAAGGAGTACCCTTTGGAAGTTTTCGCAGATGCTAAAGTGCGCGGTTACCTGAGCGGATCGGCTTGGCATCTGTACGGCGGCGACATTTCAGCCCTTTCCGAAGTGCATCGGGCTTACCCGGATATGAAACTGTATTTCACCGAACAGTGGGTGGGGATAGACGGGCAGTTCGGGGGGGATTTGATGTGGCACATGAAAAACGTGCTGATCGGTTCCCTACGCAACTGGAGCCGGGTAGTGCTTGAATGGAACCTGGCTTCCGATCCGTTTTGCCGCCCTCATACGCCGGGAGGCGAGGCGCGTTGCGTCGGCGCGTTGACGATAGGTGAAGAGGTTGTTCGCAACGTCGCCTACTATGTGATCGCCCATGCCGCGAAATTCGTCCGCCCCGGTTCGGTCAGGATTTATTCCGATGAGCACGAGTTCTTGCCGAATGTGGCTTTTCTGACGCCCGAGGGTTATATCGTTCTGATCGCGCTCAATGACGAAGCTGAAGCACGTTCCTTTACTATCCGCTTTCAGGGGAAAAGTGCAGTAGCCACTCTGCCAGCAAACGCCGTAGCTACTTATGTTTGGCGGGCGGTGTAAAAAACCTATTTTTGGCTCAGTTTTTTCCTTGTCCATGCCGGGTGCCTTCGGCAATCAAGAACGGCATAGACTCGTGCGGTTTGATTTTCAACCCGATAATAAACGGCAAACGGGAATCGTTTTGATAATAAGCGATGATATTTCCCGAAATAGATCTGATGAACTCCGACGTTAATCATCAATGAGTCAATGTCTGAAAAAAGCGTATCTACAAAATAACTTCCCAAGCCTGCTGCTTATAAAACCGGTAACCATCGATTAAATCCCGTTGCGCAGATCGCTGTATTTGGATTTTCATGGAAGCTGGTTGCGAATGTCCTTTTTTGCATCATTCCAATCGATAAAGGTATCGGTTCCATCATTAAGCATTTCTTCCCTTTGTTGTAATACCTCGGAATGCCAAGCCGGAGAGTTGATGTTATCAGCATCAGTACATAAGCTGTCCCAAAGAGATTCCATAACTTGTATTTTTTCTGTGACGGACAATTTTTCTATTTCAATGACTGTCATAGTGATTTCCTAAGTAGAGATAGCGAAGGCAGGCTCTTATGATTGTACTACGGTTTCCGGCCAAGGGTAGCGTCTACAAAATACAATAATAGACCCGCGGTTTCAAGGGAGAAACGTTGCCAAAGCCGATATTCACCGCATTTGTCCGGCGTTAACGGCATTCCCGACAGCCGCAGTTCGTGTGTAAAGTTGGATTTGATCGCCGCCAGCGTCCCGAGTAACCGGCATCGCCGTCAGGCAACGTCCAAACAGCATGCAAGTGATCCGGCAGAATAACAATGGCGTCGATGGTGAAAGGCCGTTCCGCCCGCACTTTGCGAAATACGTTGCGCAGTTGCCGGACGTGTCGCACAGCAAATCGGAACAATGAGTAGCAGGACGGGGCATGTTGCCCCGTCCTGCTCGGGAAAACCGCATGTCCGGTGGTGTGGGAGGAATGACGGGGGGCAATCCCGTCATTCCCACTCGATCAGCGTTAAGTGCATCTAATCTAATCGTGTTGAAGGTTCAATTGCATGCGTCCAAGTAAAGCATGGCGGTTGCAAAGCCGCTTTCGTCATCGGGGTTTTTCATCATGGCGGATTTTAAAATTGTTAATTTGTCTTCCGTCGGTTTGAGGCGTTTGTTAATGGCATCAAGTTCGGGGGCTAAGGCTTTTAATTTGGCTTGATCGTGATGCTGATGGGCTATCAGAAGTTCTTTCTTGATTTTTATTTTTTGGCATTGATCCATGTGCGATTGCTTCATCAAATCAATGGCGGCTTCCACCTCCGCGCTGTTGGCGGTAACAGATGCAGAGAAAAAAATTCCAACGGCGACTGTCAAAGTAAAAAACAACTGTTTGTGCAACACAGCTTTCTTGTGAAACACAGGATCTTGTATATCTTTACTGTGTTGATAAACAAACACTTTAGGTTCGGCATTTTTATCTTTCATAGTGGTTTCCCTTGCTTCAACATTAAAGCTGAGTTGAGCAGCTTGTCTGCTCAAACGAAACTTATGCCCTTTGGGTATAAGGATTTTTTCATGATCACCTGCCCAGATTGGCCTGTGGCTAACGATGATGACTTGCGCTCTAGGATGGTACTACGCCACGGCAATTGTTGGCCTTTAAAATTAAGAGAACTGCCGCTGTTTTCCAAATCAAAACTTTCATTAAGTTCCGCATCCTTTTCAACTGGGCGTGACACATTGCATTCGCCTATGTCGTTTTTAACCCCATTTGGATGCAAAATCAGCACGGCGACTTGCTTGCAGCGTTAAGCGGACGTGAAGAATGCAATTACTCACAAACATACCAATTGCTTGGGAAATCCCAAATTATGGATGGTTGGAATCCACTTGGGCGAGAATTAGGAACTCCTATAAATGAAGAACTAGAAACCCTAATTTGTAATTTTTCTGACTCTATGTGTTCAATAAAACCAACATATTGGATTCCACGTTCATCTTTACAAATCTGGGTGCCAATTTCTTGTAGAAGATACCTATGCTCGCTTTTCTTACGGATTTCTTGTTGTGAAATGATTGTTTTTATTATGGGCAGTGTTTTTTTAAATATGAATGAGGCTTCCGCATTCGCTTCTTTTATTTCATAAGGCTTCAGCCACTTCTTTTCTTCATTTGAAGGTGCTTTAGCAAAACAGGATAAATGGCCTATCTCTTTTTCTAATTGTTGGGACATATCTGTGTTTTTGAATATAGCATCTATTGTCCATTCATAAATCTGAGAAGTATTGAGTAATAAGGCATAATCAAGCACTTTAGCTGTGTTCATTTTTGGGTTTATTTTTAAATAACTTTCATGTGCTATCTTCCGGCATTCAACATACTCAGCTATCTGAGGTTTTTTAGGGGTAACGGCACAGCTTGTTATTAAAATCATAAACGAACATATGATTAGTCTAATTTCAAAGTTTCCCATATACATTCTTTATACACTTTAATTACTCATAATTAATAACCCTCAGCCGGGATCCAGTGGGCATAGATTTATTTAACTTATAAGCCGAGTGGGCAACCGCTTTATCGTTGCCCAACATTTTGCTGCCTATCAATATTCAACACGTCATTATGATGCCTGCCAATTTCAAGCCAGGATTTTAAATTCATGGGCTAGACTCCGCCAACGGATCAATTAACTCCAACTCCGAAATCCATTGAAAATCTCGGGTATTATGGGTTACCAGCGGTAATTGGTGAATCAAGGCGGTAGCCGCAATCATGGCATCGGCCAGTCCCATGCTTCGTTGGCGACGCAATTGAATGGCACGGTCAATAATTTCAAATGAAACGTCAAGGACATGAGTCGCGTCAAAAAACAACTCGAAACGTCTAAACTCAGCATCGGAGTTTCGCCAATAACCCATCACTTCCAAGCGGGTTACGTTCGACACGGAAAATTCGCCTTGCAGTAAAAAATCCTCCAGACTTGATTCACGGTATTTTGGCTCAAATGCGTAAATCACAATATTGCTGTCAAGGATCATCAATCATCCTCACGGCCTGGCAATACCCGGTCTTTGCGTTGTTCGCGCTGCCATTCCACCGGATCGCCAAATTTATCGGCAATGCTTGTCAATAGTTCTAACGGTGTTGCACGGATAATGCTGACTAACTGCGCACCATTAGGTTTTTCCGCCACAAGAGCCTCATCCATTTCATTGGCATCATCAGCCACCAATACCACCCGCACACGTTTAAATTTGGGCGCTTCACCCAGCCATTTAATGCGTCCATGATCATAAATCGCCTCATAACTTTTCAACATTGTCATATCTCCTACAAGGTGCCCAGAGAAAAGGGACTGATTACATTTCACTCGCGCCCTTTTTTCATCGCGGTTCAGCGGCATTATAGGCTCTTAGTTACGGTAAAGCATACCATTGCCAAAACCACACCCATAAACAACCATGAGTAGAAGGCTCATCACCGAAGCACCACATCCACCCGCCGGAATTGGCCGTTACGCAGCGCTTCTGCAATTTGCCCCTCAAGGTGTTGACCTTCCACGGTCTGCATGATGCCGTCCCGCCCATGTAACAGATAGCGGCAGGGCCTTACGGTGGTGTCTCCGAAGGTGTCTTGGTGCTCGGGGTTGATGTAGACCAGCAAGGTTGTCCCCAATAAAGCGCAGGCCACACTGTCGGCAGGCAATGTTTCTTCAAAACCGAACGGATTAACACATTGCTCGTTCGTCGAGAAAAATGTCTTCGACAAGACCGGCGCGGGTCTGAACAGCAACTTGCCTTCCTCGAACACAAACGGAGTCGACCCCAGGAAAAGATGCGTCCAGAGGTGCAAAAATTCTACCGTGGCCCCCGAAAGACGGGCTACGCAGCCTCTTCCGTGTTGGCGAGGATCGACAGCGAAACCGCTGCTGACCAAGAAGCTGGAGTTTTCGACCGGGTTGCGTCCGTATTCCGCAGGATCGCGAAAAGCCACCAGCAGCTGTTCGATTTGATCGTAAAACTCCTCGATTAACCCGGCCCGAACCATTTCCAGCACGAACTTGTAATGCATGTGCAGGAAGATGGAGCCGTTCTCCAACCAGCCGTAGTTGAAAACCCCGATCCGTCCCAAGTCCAGCGCATTTTCCCCGAGCGGCTCATTGACGCGGTACATGCCCAACTTTTTATCGAACAGTTCGGAGTTACGCGCGGCGTCATATAAGCGCCGGACTTCCGCTGGTTCGGCGATGCGCAGGGCATGGACGAAACCTTCCAGAAACAGCGGTATCGGTTTTTGCTTGAAGCGGGTCACAACCGCCTTACCGTCCGCGATTTCCTGATACTGCTCGGCTTCATAGGAGTAATAGGTGACGATGCCTTCCGGCGTCCGGGCTTTGTCGATTGCCGCATCCAGATAGCCCGAAACCGTCGCCAGGAAGGTTTGCACCGCTGCAACAGAGAGGGCTTGTTCGGCGCCGTCAAAGCCCATGAACACTTTTTCCCGGTAGGCTTCCTTTTGGGCTCCGCTTTCCCGCCAGAATAGCTCGGGGGTCAGGTTGGGGCGATGTAACAGCGCTTCCAATCCCGCTATAAAGTCCGTCAGCTCGGTCGGCAGGGAAAATACTCCATCGACATCGGCCAGGGCCTTTGAGGTAAAGTCCACCAGACGCTTGAGCTCAATGGTTTCATTGACCGAAGACCCGAAAATGCCGGGCAGGCCGTTCAACGCATCGCACCAGCCCGGGCGGTCCGCCTCCATTTCTATGCCTACGCCGAACGGGTCCAGCGTGGCCAGCTTGTTGGCGACCAAGGTCAGAATTTTTCCGGGCAGCGTGGTGTAAACGATCTCGTCGTGGCCGCGTTGCGAGCGGACTTGGCGGCGGCGACGGGCGCGGGAGTTGATCAGGGATTCCTTATCAGGGCTACCCTGTACCGCGCCGTATTGGCGGACGCCTTTGGGCGTCACCACGTATTTTTGGGCGCGCGGGACGACAAAATGGGTGGAATCGAAGAAGGTGTAGGTCTTGTCCTTAAACAAGCCGGACAAGCGGTCCGGGAAAATCGCTTGGTAGCTAACCAGCAAATCCACCAGATAAGTCCAGTGATCCGACCAATAGCCACGGTCGAATTCGGCATCCTCGACTTCCTGCGCTTGCGCCAGAATTTCCTTGATGACGGGCTCCGGGTTCTCCGCGCCTTGAAGCAACTGCCATAATTCCGCGTATTTAAACTCTCGGGACAGCAATTGTTCGAGGCCTGCAAACCTTGCGAAATGAGGGGCAAGGGTTTGGTGTAATACTGTTGATTGAAGAATGTGTGCTCCTTCTCCCTGAGGGACAAATCCGCCGGGAGCGGATTTGCACTCGCCCGTAGGGTGGTGGACAGGAGAGTCCGGCATGATTAGGCCGGGATGAGGGGGATTAAATAAACCCTCTCCCTCTGGAGAGGGCTTTGTACTACTTAAATCAACAGTAAAACGCGAGTTCCGCAAAGAACAAGGATTGTAGCCGTCCGCCTGGACCAGGTTGAAGAAATAGCGGATGTTTTTGGCATCCTGCGCAGGATCGAAGAACAAATCCATCCGGCGGTTTTGCAGCACGTCGCGGAAATCGCCGTTGCCCTCGGAAAAGGGCGTATCCTGCAACAGGAAGTCGTTGTAGTCCCTTTCCAGGTCGCCGTGCTTGCGGCCGAACAAATACAGTTGCGCGCCGCCCGGCACTTCCCTGGGAAAGCCGCCGCGCAAACCGTTGTCCAGATAGCATTGCCGGGCATGGGCGTCGAACAGAGGCTTGGCCGTTGCGGTAAAGATCCGGTGCGTGATGTCCTCGACCAATTGGCGGTTCACCTCCCGTTTGGCCTCGAAGTAATCTTGTTGGTCGGCCTCCGCTATGAATCGCTCAAACACTTGTTGAGATTCAGCATGACCATAAAAGCCGTAAAACACCTGGCTTTGTCCCGGCTGGAGTTCTAGGCTCATGGCCTGGAAAGCCGACGGCGTTTGGTTGCCCGCCACCTGATGATCGAAGTCCAGGCCGTCATCGGCAAAAAAACGTTCCGGCCTGGAAAAATCCCCGGCCAAGCCGAAAATTCTTTCCGCATCCACCACCACGCGAGTGCGTCCGCCGTTCAAGAATCCGGCGAAGAAATTGCAGGCGATCACCGGCTCAACCTGCGGCGAGTCGGTAGGCCATACTTTCAATCGATAAAACGGCAGGTTTTCCTCGACGCCTTCGACCCGCATGAACGCTTCCGAGGTCCGGCTCATGAATTTCAAAATCCATTGGTTCATGCCAAAGGGAAGCACTTGCGGCAAACCGTCGACGATCTCTATCTTTCTGGCCTGCCCGGAGGTATTGACGATCTCGACCCGTCGCAGCAAACCGGCCACGGATGCCTCGGGCAAGGTGAACATATCGGCCCGGATACTGAATCCCAATTGCGGATTGATCTCTTCGACACCGACCTCCTGGGGCGTGACATAAAGGTGTTGCTTGACCTCCGGCCCCGATCCGCGCTGGAAAGGCTCGTGAGTCAGAATTCGGTCGCCGTCGGCAATTTTCAGGAAAGTCCGAAAGCCTCGTGACGGCGTCAGTTGGTAAGCCTTGTCGGCAGGAAAGAACTCCAAAAAGGCCCCGTCTTTGTTGCGCACGCCGAAACTGGCCACGGCCTGTCCCCGGTTGACATAAAAAGCCCAAGCCGGGCGGCCTAGGGCGCCTGCGATGCCGGGCAAAAAACTGGCGAATGGGGCGAGGTCGTTGTATTGCTCGATGACAAAGCGCTTATCGCCGTCTAAGGCATGGTGGGTGTTGTTCATGGGCATCCTTCGGGGTGGATATTGAGTCGGCGGGCAACATATCAATTAAAGTTAGGTGTTTATTCTAAGCCGGTTTTTAAATGCAAGTCATTAGGTTCAAATGTCAGACGATTCATCAGTTGGCTGGGTTAAACTTGAACTGGTATGTTCAGAATCCATTCAAGTCCCGTATGTAAAGTACCATCGGCTGATTGAACAAGATTGTTGGATGAGACGGTAAAACCGATTTAGCCTGATGTTTATCAGGCCTGAAATGGGAGAGTGTTACTGGGTGAATTTTTGATGCCGGGTCATGGCATAATACCGGGGAGGCGGATTTTCAATACCGGTTTCCCCGGCAAGCTTTGCAAGGCGATTAATCGCTAAAGTGATGGTTCATTTCATGTCGGACAAGGATATGAAAGCTCGAGCGGATTCGGCGCGCGGCAAATTTAAGCGCCGCCGAACCGGGGCTGAACTAATTTAGCCATGACCTGTGGCGGGTAACCGTTTGCTGTGCCGATAATGTGTTTGTCAGCAGTACACATAACCGGAAGAAAGCGGCGCCGGCTATTGCAAAGAAAGAGGCTAGTAGGATCATTACCGTTATAATTTTCATGCTAAGTTACCCAATATTTATTTAATCCGAGCGCTAATAATCCCCCGGTTAAAGCGCCGAAACAAGCGATTTAATGGGGGCTTAAATGAAAGATGGCGGCGCGTTTAGCCTTCTCATAGTGAGCTGTTGCAAACCTGCAACAATGAGTTTTGCGCGCTAGAACAGCACTTATTATTTGCCTCTGATCACGCTAAACGAATCAATAAATTTTGACGGCTTTGTTTGTTTTTTGCGGAAAAAACAACAAATTTATAAGCGGTTTCCGAGGCTAAATTTATCGTAAATTTTGTAAAAAACGCCGCAAATGACCGCAATGATTGCCGAGAATCCGGGATCAATTTTGTCGAAAAGAAGAGGGCGTTCCGTTCCGGTAAAATGGGGCCGCCGCTGAGGGATGAAGACGCATGTATTTGAATTCCGCCACATGATCTAAATCTGTAAAATAGCGTGCGACACTTTACAGCGCCAACTTTCCATTTCCTCCTCAACGCACACAGAGTCAATTGAGGCAAACAGCCGGATAACTCGTGTCGACTCAAAAAATCAATAACGTGACTTTCAAAACAGCAAAAAACGGCTTTATTATCGCTATCAGCGTTATCGGCCTGTTACATCATCTTTTCGAGCTCAGCTTATGGTGGCTGGCATTACCGGGTGTGATCTACAAGGCCTTGATTATTTACGGTTCGGCTAGCATTCAATCCAATTTTCACGCCAAGGCTCATTGCCGTGGAGACGCGTTCGAAAAAGAAATCGCCGTTTCGTTCGATGACGGGCCGAACCAGAAATACACGCCGCAAGTGCTGTCCGCATTGGCTCAGTACAACGCCGGAGCGACTTTTTTTGTGATCGGGAAAAATATTCGGGGCAATGAAAACATTCTGAAACAGATCGATGCGGAGGGTCACAGCATCGGCAATCACAGCTACACGCATTCTTTCTTTATGGATTTTAAAAACCTGCAAGGCTTTAAGGATGAGTTAAACCAAGCGGCTGATGACGTTTTCAATGTGATAGGCAAGCGCATGAAGCTGTTTAGGCCGCCTTACGGCGTCACTACGCCCAGCCTTGTCAGGGCGTCGAATGAGTTGAATTACAGCATTATCGGCTGGAGCATCCGTTCCTTGGACACGACCGCCGATCACGCACATACGATTAGCCAACGGGTGCAAAAACAAATCGAACCCGGAGCTATCATCCTGTTTCATGATACGTCCGATAAAACGGTCCAGGTGTTAAGGCAAACGCTTAATTTTGCAAGGGAAAACGGTTACAAGATCGTCAGCGTGGAGCACCTGTTGAAGATCGAAGCCTATGAATGACGGATGTAGCCGGGCTTTGATTTTTGCAAGCCGGAATAAGCTCTGAGCTGTTCCGGTGCGCCGTGTTACATCCCTGTATGGCGGATGCCGGCATTTCCCCTGCCGGTGAGACGACATTTATTCTTCCACGGCAATTTTTAACGCGTCATCGACCTTTTCCAGCCAGATAAACTGGAGCCGGTTTCTGACCGCCTCAGGTATTTCCTCAAAGTCTCTTCGGTTGCGTGCCGGGAGCATGACGGTCTTTATCCCGGCCCTGGCGGCGGCAATGACTTTCTCTTTAATGCCTCCGACCGGCAACACCAGCCCGCGCAGGCTGATTTCTCCGGTCATTGCGACATCGCTATGCACGGTGCGCTCGGAAAATGCGGAAAATAGCGCGATAAACATCGCAACCCCGGCGCTGGGGCCGTCTTTGGGGATGGCGCCAGCGGGCACATGCACATGGATGTCGTTCTTCTCGAAGTTTTCCGGGTCTAAACCCAACTCATGGGCGCGCGATTTCACCAGGCTTAATGCGGCCTGTGCGCTTTCCTTCATGACATCGCCCAGCTGGCCGGTCAGGATCAGCTTGCCGTTGCCGGGTACGCGTGCGGCCTCAATAAAAAGAATATCGCCGCCGACCGGCGTCCAGGCCAAGCCTGTAGCAACGCCGGGGGCGCTGGTGCGCATCGCGACCTCGCTGTCGAATTTTTTCGGCCCCAGAATGCCGTGAAGCTGTTCGGCGTCGATCTGCTCGTTTACGGAAATCCCTTCGGCAATGCGCATGGCGACATGACGAAATACCGAACCGATTTCCCGTTCCAGGTTTCTGCAACCGGCTTCGCGGGTATAGTCCTGAATAATGGCGAGTATGGCGCTATCGCTGATTGTGCATTGCTCGGGGCTTAGGCCGTTGCTTTCCAGTTGCCGGTGTACCAGATAGCGTTTGGCAATCTGGAGTTTTTCATCGGAGGTATAGCCGGTTAATTCGATGACTTCCATCCGGTCGCGCAAAGGCGCCGGGATATTGTCCAGTACATTGGCGGTTCCGATAAACATGACATGGCTCAGGTCGAACGCTACCGCCAGATAATTATCGCGGAAGGTTGAGTTCTGCTCGGGGTCCAATACTTCCAGCAAGGCTGAAGAGGGATCGCCATGAAATCCGCCTGAACCGATCTTGTCCATTTCATCGAGCATGAATATCGGATTATTGGTTCCTGCCTTGCGGATGGATTGGATAATATTGCCCGGCAATGCGCCGATATAAGTGCGCCGGTGGCCCCGGACCTCGGCCTCGTCATGCAGGCCGCCGAGACTGGCGCGGACGAATTCGCGCCCGGTTGCCCGGGCTATGCTGCGTCCCAGAGAAGTCTTGCCGACGCCGGGCGGCCCGACAAAGCATAAAATCGGGCTCTTGCCGTTCGGGTTCAGCTTGCGCACGGCCAGGAATTCCAGTATTCGCTGCTTGATTTTTTCCAGGCCGTAATGATCTTCGTTAAGGGTTTCCCTGGCTTTTGTTATATCAATAGCCGTGGTACTCGCGACTGACCAGGGCAGTTCCGTCAGCCAATCGAGGTAGGTGCGGATCATCGAATATTCGCCGCTGGCGTCGGGCATGTGCTGCAAGCGGCCGAGCTCCTTGCGCGCTTGTTTTTCGACATCTTCCGGCATCTTGGCGGCGCTGATCGCTTTGCTGATTTCTTCAATTTCGGCTGCGTGTCCGTCTTCTTCGCCCAATTCTTTTTGGATCGCCTTCATCTGCTCCCGCAAAACAAATTCGCGTTGCTGCTGGCCCATGGTTTCCTGGGTTTGCTCGCTAATCTTGTTTGAAAGCTTCAACACTTCGATTTGGTAATTAAGCAGTTCCAAGATCTTATCGATGCGTTCCTGTATATCAAACAGGGCCAGTATTTCTTGTTTTTCGGCCGGTTTTGAAATCAGGTAGCTGGCAATCAGGTCGGCCAGCATTGCCGGCGAGGCGATCGAGCGAACTGCATTAACCAGCTCGTCGGGAGCTTGCCGAGTTTGCGCCAGCATTTCCAATGCTTTTTGTTTGAGCGTTATGACTCGCGCTTCGACATCCTGAGAGCTTAGTTCAGGCTCTTCGTAACGTTCGATTCGGGCGACAAGAAACGGATAGTCCGGCAGGAATTCCTTTACGCGAAAGCGTTGTATACCCTGACACACAATATGATGCGCGCCGTCGGGAGCGGTTATGTAACGTAAAATTTCCGCGATAGTACCGACCTTGTGGAGGTTGTCAGGGTCGGGCTCTTCATTTTTGTCCAGCAGCTGCATGATCAGCCCGATCGGTTTTTCCGAACGTACCGCCTGCTGCACCGCAGCAATAGAGGGTTTACGGCCTATCACCAACGGCGAAACGTTTTGCGGGAAAAGCACGGTGCCGCGCATAGGCACAATGATAAGCGCATCGTCGGGAATGGCCGGCAGCGAATCCTGTTGTTTTAGCTCTGAAGACGGGTCTTCGGTATCCGGCGTTGATCCTAGAAGTAAATTTTTCAGGTCCTTGATTTGCATAAGAAGCCTTTATATTTTTCGCAGTGAAATGAATAAACAACCGTTAACAAATTCGCGAGCGCCGATTTCAAAGTGTCTGGCCGGCAGTTCAATGCGCCGCTCAAATCGTCCATAGGGGATTTCCATGCGCCGAATATGCGACTCTGCACTGACAGGCAGATGCCGTTGTCCGTTAACAATCAGATGATCGTCTTCCAGTATTACGCTTAAATGTTCCGGGGCTACGCCCGGCAGCGCGATCATGATTTTGAATTCATAATTGGTTTCGTAGATGTCGATCGGCGGTTCCCACGTCGGTCGTTTGATGCTCATAACAGCCGGTCTAAAGAATTGCCGATGTAGCCGATCAGCCCGATCCAATATTTCGCAAGCTTCCGCCCACATCCAAGTTTCAAGATCACGTAATGGCATAATGTGTTATTCCTGGTTGTTGCTGTTTAGCTATGCAAGCCGTGCAATGGGTTATCCGGGCAATATCACGCCCAAATAGCTAAGAGCCGGAGCTAAGCCCGGCAGCGATTAAGCGATAGAAAAAGTTCCCATGCTGTACAAAGTTAAGCCGTTCGTGGTGAGCCTTCGGTTACGCTCAGGACTAAAGGCCTTGTTGAACCATGAATGGCTTAACGACTTGTTCCGCTCACCCTTCGACAAGGCTCTCCTGAGCGTAGCCGAAGGCTCAGGGCGAACGGATCAAGTCTTAACTTAATGGCAATAATGCTGTGCATGAGAACGCTATCATTTTCCGCAGCTTAAGCGTAAATCGCAGCAGATTACTTTTCCACTTTAAGCGCTAAAAATACCGGACTGCCCTGACGCTGCACTAAAACAGCGATTGATTTGCCGGCAGGAAGCTTTTTGACGGTTTTTTCAAAATCAGCCGCATCGCGGATCACGTCGTTCTGGATACGCAAAATGACATCGCCTCTCTGAATCCCGGCATCTTTTGCCGTGCCTTTGGCGACATCCTGAACTAATACGCCGTTTTTAGGAACTTCCAAGGTTTTTCTTTGTTCGTCGCTTAAGTCGATGACATTGATTCCCAGACGATTGTGAGGCAGTTTTGGCGCCGCCTTGGCGTCTGCCAGTTTGTCGACCTCATCCGGCAAAAGTCCCACTTTAAATTCGATGGTTTTAGTCTCGCCTTGCCTGATGATTTTTAATGCGGCTTTGTCATTGATCGGCGTTATACCGACCATCGGCGGCAAGTCACTTGAGTTTTCAATTTGCTGGCCATTAAATTCGGTAATAATGTCGCCAATCTGCAAATCGGCTTTTTCCGCCGGACTGCCGGGCACCACTTTGGAAACCAATGCGCCCATCGGTTTTTTCATGCCGAATGTTTCGGCCAGTTCCCGTGTGACATCCTGGATTTGAACGCCCAGCCAGCCATGTGATGCTTTACCGGTAGCTTTTATTTGATCGACGACATTCATCACCACATCCATCGGTATGGCGAATGAAAGTCCCATAAAACCGCCGGTGCGGCTGTAAATCTGGGAATTGATGCCGACGACTTTGCCTTCCATATTAAATAAGGGGCCGCCTGAATTGCCTGGATTGATCGCGACATCGGTCTGGATGAACGGCACATAATTCCCGCCGGGCAGGCTGCGGCCTTTGGCGCTGACGATGCCGGCTGTTACCGACTGTTCAAAGCCGAAAGGCGAGCCTATGGCCAAAACCCAGGCGCCTACCTGAAGTTTGTTCGCATCGCCGATGGTCACCACGGGTAAGTCTTTGGCCTCGACCTTGAGCAGGGCGACATCGGTGCGCGCATCGGAGCCGATCAGTTTGGCCAGCAGTTCCCGGCGGTCGGAAAATTTAACCACGATTTCGTCGGCATCTTTCACCACATGATGATTGGTTAACACGTAACCGTCCTGGGAAATAATAAAGCCGGAACCTAAAGATGTCGTATCCCGCGGAACATAGCCGCCGCCTTGTTCATTTAAAAAGCGCTTGAAAAACTCTTCCATTTCGGGGGGCATGCCCTCCGGCAGTTGCATATCTTCCGGGGCGTTTTCAGCCTCAGGCGGTGCTTTTTGCGTGGTGCTGATATTGACCACGGCGACACCGTTGGTTTTTACCATCTCGGTAAAATCCGGCAAGTCAGCTAACACGTTTCGATTAAACAACACGATCAGGAAAAAACACCACCTAACTTTTTTGAGCATAAAAACCTCCATTTAATACCGTTAATGAAATAACTTATGTTGAAAATAGCAATCAAGGCGATTGATATAAAATTGTGCTATCGGGTTAAAAAGCTTTATTATCCACCAATTGCAACTCAGCATGTTAGTACAATAACTTTTCTCTTATTTGACCGGCCGGCTACTTTTATCTAATGCCTAATTCCCAAAATTACGATGTTCTTATTATCGGCAGCGGCGGCGCGGGTCTAAGCTTGGCGCTTAAGCTGGCTGACCATTCAATGCGCATTGCCGTGCTGTCGAAATTCGCCTTGACGACGGCCAGTACCTATTATGCGCAAGGCGGTATATCCGCTGTTTTCGGCGCCGATGATTCGATTGAATCGCATATTGAAGATACGCTGGATGCCGGCGCGGGGCTTTGCGATCCCGAGATTGTCAGGCTGACCGTGACGCACGGCAAGAGTTCGATAGACTGGCTGAGGCAGCAAGGCGTTGCGTTTACCGAGGAGCAAACCGCGTCAGGGGAAGTCAAGCTGCATTTAAACCGGGAAGGCGGGCATTCCCACCGCCGCATTGTGCATACCGCCGATGCAACGGGTAAGGCAGTGTCGTTGTCGCTGATTGAGCGCGCCAAGGAACACGCCAATATCGAATTGTTTGAGCATCACAATGTGGTAGAGCTGATTACCAGTAAAGGGGATGCGGTAAAACGGATTTTGGGCGCTTATGTTCTGGATTCAAAAAGCCAGCGAGTCAAGACGATGGCGGCTCGCGTCGTGGTTTTGGCAACCGGCGGCGCAAGCAAGGCATACCTTTACAGCACCAATCCGCAAAGTTCAACCGGCGATGGCATCGCCTTGGCCTGGCGCGCAGGCTGCCGGGTCAGCAACATGGAATTCATGCAATTCCACCCCACTTGTCTTTATCATCCGCATGCACATTCTTTTCTGATCAGCGAAGCGGTAAGAGGCGAGGGCGGTAAATTGATCCTGCCGGACGGCTCTCCGTTTATGCAGAATTTTGATCCGAGAGGGGAGTTGGCGCCTCGCGATATTGTCGCCCGGGCCATCGACCATGAGATGAAAAAACGCGGCATAGACTGTGTTTATCTCGATATTAGCCACAAACCGGAAGCGTTCATACGCGAACATTTTCCGACGATTTACCAGCAGTGTCTTGACTTTGACATCGATATCACCAAACAGCCGATTCCGGTCGTTCCGGCCGCGCATTACACCTGCGGCGGCGTGTTGACCGACAGCTATGCGCGTACCGATATTGCCAATCTCTATGCGATAGGCGAGGTCGCCTGCACCGGCTTGCACGGCGCAAATCGGATGGCCAGCAACTCGTTGCTGGAATGCCTGGTGTTTGCGGAACGGGCCAATGAGGATATTTTGCAGAAACTACCCGGCATTACGCCGCCACCGGAACTTCCTGATTGGGACGAATCGAAAGTCAGTGATTCCGATGAAGAGGTGGTTGTTTCCCATAACTGGGAGGAATTGCGCCGCTTTATGTGGGACTATGTCGGCATCGTCAGAACAGATAAACGCTTAAGCCGGGCAATGAGCAGGGTGGAGTTGCTTAAAAAGGAAATCGCCGAATATTACAGTAATTTCCGTGTTACCAGTGATTTGCTGGAATTGCGCAACTTGGTCATCGTCGCCGAATTAATCATCCGTTGCGCACAGCAGCGCAAAGAAAGCCGTGGTTTACATTACACGCTGGATTATCCTGAAACCGATAACAGCAAGCCTGCGCAAAATACTGTTTTGAAACATTAAAGATAACTCGGCGTATCTTATGCCGATCATTATACGTTCTCCTTGATTTTTAGTGTCCAAAAGCAATGACGCATTTGTTTTTACGAAGCCTCTTTTTAATGCCGAGGCCGAGCATGTTAATGCTTCAACAGGGGCTTGAGCTCTAAAGCCGCTCGTTCACAGTCTATAGCCGACGCCTCGACGCGCTGGCTCAAAAAAATATCGCTGCTTAAGCCGTCAATATCGCGGGAAGCGTACTCGATAAGATCGGCGCACACCTGCTGCATGCGCTGCTCTGCCTGCATTAAGGCGTCATTTTTTGGGGATTCATCGCTTTCCAGCAACATCATCACTTCACTGGTCAGTTGGTTTTGCAACCGGAACACCTCTTCTACGTGATGTTCAAAATCTTCACGCGATTGGCTGTTTGCGCCATACCCGCTAAAAAACGGGATCGTACAGCCCGATATTAATGCAGCCATAGCCCAGGCTGTTAAGCTTTGAAGAATAAAACCTTTCACATTCATCATTTTATTTTTTAAACCGCACTTACGACACTCAAACTATATTATCAATATACTATAAATCGATCTTGTTTGAGTATGAAAAGAACACTATTTACCCAACATTTTTTCATTTTACAACCATAAAATGCCTATATTTTGCCGCGGTTTTTTTGTATTGTTCGCTCATTCTTAGGTGTATACTTCGTCACCCCTTATCCATAAAATTCAATAAATACGGTGTCTCTGATGACTGAAAAGACAGCTAGCAAATACCTGCTTAACCTTGAAAAACACTTCGCCTCTGACAATCCGGTATTGCTGAAAGCATCGAAAGTTTTTCAGGAACTCGATCAGATTGAATATGATCTGGGGCTCATCGAAATGGATGAAACGACCGCCAGTAAAAACTCATGGTGGCCGATAATCAGTTTGTTTGGCGGCAATTCAACGGCCAAGTCCAGATTCGTTAATAACTACTTGGGAGCGGACAATCTGTTTTCCGGCATCCAAACATCCAATCATAAATTTACTGTTTTGCTGCATAATAATCAGTCTAACCCGGCCACTTTGCCCGGCACTGCGTTGGACGTAGATCACCGGTTCCCGTTCTATCAAATCAGCCGTAGAATTGAGCAGCAGCAGGCGGGAGAAGGAGACCGCATCAATTCTTATCTGGAATTGAAAACGCTGAACAGCGACCGCCTAAAAAGCAAACTTTTCATTGACGCGCCCAATGTCAGCGCCGCCACGCCCAGTCCCGTTACGTCGTTGTTAACAAAACACGCCATTGAGAACTCTGATCTGGTTTTGATTTTTACCGATGTTTTTGATTCAACCTCGCCGCTGGTTGATGAATTAGTGGAAAGCATTATTCAGCATCAGGATTCGAATAAATTTGTTTATCTGATAGATAGACCTGCAACGATGCTCAGCTCGACTACAAACAGCGAAATCATAGCGTCATGGCAAAGAAAGCTCGCCGGATTGGGGTTAAACACCGGGCAGTTTGTGGTATTGCCTAGCCAGGAAGGCGGCTTGACGCCTCAAAATCCGGCCGACTTTGCCGCCATAGACCAACGCATCGCCAATGTGGGATATGACCGTACTTACCGTGTATTGAATTCGCTGGAAAAAAATGTTCGAGAGATTAATGACGTGGTGATGCCGGAAATCAAAAAAGCTATCGGCCAATGGAAAGACCGGGCAACCTTTTCCAGTCTGATTGTGCTCGGATTTCTTGCCACTCTCGCCATTTTCGCGGAAATACAGACCGGCATTTTGGAGCTCTTGATAGACCCTATCATCGGGCCTGCGATAATCGTTACCTTGATCGTTATCATGACGCCATTGCATGTTCTTTTTAGCAAGTTCCAGGCGAAACTAATACTCAGCCAACTGAACGATCGGCAAAAAGAACTCCATTTAATGGAAAATTTAGCCGGTATTTTTGAAAAAAACCTGACTTTCGGCCGCATTATGCTTCCGATTTCAGAGCCCGTTGGCTGGAATAAAAAAACAAAACTCCGCTTGACCCAAATATCCAATAAAACCAAAGAGCTGGTTCAGTTATTGAATGATAATTTCAGTACTTATGACGGACAATCCTTAACCGGCTATTCGGATTCGTCGAATTTTAAATAGTATCCACAATACCCTGGGACATGTGAGCCCCCAGGGTATTAATGGTTTATAAAAAATTCCAGGACACTATGGATGTTTTAAAACAATACCTGCCGCTATGCTGGTTAAAAAACAACCCGCTAATGCTCCCGAGATCGGTTGATTTTTTCAAACAAAATCTGTTGTTCTATTTTGTTGTCGAATATTTCATGCAAACCAACATGACCGACGACCCGATAGAATCATTTGTCGAGGTAGGGATAGCGACACTATTGTCACTTATATTCATAGGCGTCATGCTGTTTCTTAACAAAACCTTGTACGCTTATGTACAAGTGGCGACATCGGTCATGTTTTGTTCAAACATAGTCGCCTTGCTCCTCGTGCCGGTGTTGACCTGGCTGACCGTAAGCGAAGAACCGTTAAGTTATTATTTTTTTGCGCTGCTGTTATTTTGGGAATATGCGCTGGTAGCGTACATCATCAAGCAAGTCCTGTCGGTCAATATTTTGGCCAGTCTGGTCTTGTCTTTGTTCTATTTCATAGCCACTTATTTTGGCGCTTTTGCGCTGGGACAAGTGCTGTAATTGCACAAGGCAAGATGTTCTTCGCCGGTTCGCCAAAAAGGATTGTGTATTTTTAATCAGCACGAAGGACGCGAAGAAAAAACATAAACTTCGAGCCCTTCATTCTTATCGGACATTTGCCAAGGTTTGTTGGAACCGGTTATTGAATGCCACCGGATTTACAAAGAAATCCGCGAGATCCCGACAGCTTTGCGCAATTCCTGCATAAACGGCACACTGACTGCGCGCGCTTTTTTTGCCCCTTCCTGCAATTGCTCTTCGATATGTTCGGGTGCCTGCATCAATGCCTCATAACGTTCCCTTGCCGGAATAAGATGTTCGTTAATATGTTCAAACAGCACTTGCTTCATCTCGCCCCAGGCGATGCCGTCTGCATAACGTTGCCGTATTTCAGCCACTTCCGCCTGACTGGCAAAGGCCTGATAAATGCCGAACAAGGTGCAGCCTTCAGGATCTTTGGGCTCGCCTGGTTCCAGCGAATTGGTCTTGATCTTGTTAATGAGTTTTTTTAGCTTCTTTTCAGATTCGAATAACGGGATGGTGTTGTTGTAACTCTTGCTCATCTTGCGACCGTCCAGGCCGAGCAACGTTGACGCATGCTCTTCAACGACCGCTTCCGGCAGCACAAAATGCTCGCCGTAAATATGATTAAAACGTCCGGCAATATCCCTGGCCATTTCAATATGCTGAATCTGATCTTTGCCTACCGGCACTTTATTGGCATTAAACATCAGCATATCGGCGGCCATCAAAATCGGGTAACTGAACAAACCCATGGTGATGCCCTTATCGGGATCGTTTTCGCCGCCCTGCTCGTTTTCGGCGACGGCAGCTTTATAGGCATGCGCTCTGTTCATCAGGCCTTTTGCCGCGACACAGGTCAACATCCACGAGAGTTCCAATATTTCCGGCACATCCGACTGCCGATAGAAAACCGCATTCGACGTGTCCAGTCCTAAAGCCAACCAGGTTGCGGCGATTTCAAGGCTGGATTGCCGGACTCTATCCGGTTCATGACATTTAATCAGGGCATGGTAATCGGCCAAAAAATAAAAGGGCGTAACATTCGCATCCTTGCTAGCCGCAATGGCCGGCCTGATTGCGCCGACATAATTACCCAAATGCGGTGTGCCCGTGGTTGTGATTCCGGTTAAAACGATTGCTTTACTCATTAGATAATACTCAGCAGTCCTGTTTATTTACGATGTTAAAATCGGCACGATATTACATTGTCAGGCTAATATCCAGCGGAATAGCTCAATTGGCGGCGCTGTTGCAAATCCTGCCCCGTTATTGTGCTTTTTATAGTAAACTTCGCAGCCAATACCATGCAGCTTAACCAGTGGGCGCGACAACTGTAACAAGAGCGGAGAGATAACATGCTGGAATATGATGAAAAACGCAATTATATTCGAATGGAAATAGACTGCGACGTGACCTTCAAACTTGCAGATTCGGATGAATTGCACCACGGCCGCTGTTCATCAATCAGCGGGGCCGGCGTTTCGTTCATTGCCGACCGTTCTTTTGATCCCGGCAAGGCGATGGAAATAAACGTCATTCCAAAAAACACAGTCACGCCCTCAATGACGGCTTTTATCGAGGTTATCAGAAGCACGCAACAAGGCAACGGCAGCTACGAGATTGCCGCCACCATAAAGAGCATAAAAGGGGAGTAAAGCTCCCAGTTCCCGCTTTTAAACCACCGGACTGCTTTATTTTTTATTATGTATACGATTACCAAAGAGGTGTATTTTTGTTACGGACACCGGCTAATGAATCACCCCGGCAAATGCCGCAATTTACACGGGCATAGCGTTAAGGCCTCGATTTCGATAGAACAGGAACAGCTCAACGACCAAGGCATGGTCTGCGATTTTTCCGATATTAGAGACAGCGTTGAAGCGTTTATAGATCAGACGCTTGATCACAACTTCCTGCTGCATAAGGATGATCCGATCATCCCAATGTTGATCGCAAACAAGGAGCGCTTCCTGGCTCTTGACGAACATCCGACCGCAGAAGTCCTGAGCAAAATGATTTATCGGCATCTGAAACAATCCGGTTTTAACGTCGCCCAGGTGGTGCTGTGGGAAACCGCCAGCGCCCACGCTTGCTACCGGGAAAACTGACAGCGGCCATGAGCTTTGTAAATCCGGTCAACAAGTCATTCTGCCTCGAACAAGTCTGCGAATCCAACTATCAAAAGTTATTAAAATTAATTCCTGACTTAATGGCGTTTAAAGAAACCGCCATAGGTCTTGCCCCCCACCACACCACGCTGCATCTTGACATCATTGAGCGCACGCCGTACACGATGACCGTGGAGCTTAGCCATTGTTTCAATAGAAATAAGGAAGCGTATCTGGCTCCCGCGGTAAAAATAAGGGTTTATCTGGATGCGCAGTTGGCCGAAGTGTTAAGCGATCATGTCCGCGCCGGTGTGACGCAGGTTTTTAAAGACCCCGGATTGAGCCTTGAAATCATGAATTACAAATGGCGGTTGAATTATTTCCTGCAAAAATGGCTGGATCACTGCCTAAAAAAAGACTATTTGTTTAGCGCCGATGAGGCCACTGAAGCGTTGGCTTAAGCCGTTCCGCTAATGCGCAGAAAACCGTCGCCGCTCAGCCTGTTTACGTTATTGCTGGGATTATTTCGCCTGTGCTTCAGGCATCCCGTATTGTTGCTGATTGTTCTTGGGCTGGGTTTAGGCGGCTATGCTTATGAAGTCAAAATCGCCCGTCCGGCCTTGCTTTATCAAGGCGCGCCACAAGCCCTCGACGGCAAAAACAGCGACACCTGGTTTCGCATATTGCGCAATCACGGCTTTATCCTGGGTTATTCCGATTTGCGCGGTAACCCGTTGTGGGTGGAGTACGCGCTGACAGCCGACGCGGAAAATACGCCGTCCCTGAAGCGGCCTAGTCGCTTTGAAACCGATTGGCGCAGCATCAATCGCGTCAGTCACGACAGTTATCAAAAAAGCGGTTACGACCGCGGGCACATGGCGCCGAATTATGCGATCAGCCATCTTTACGGCGGAGCAGGGCAGGCGGACAGTTTTTTGATGACCAACATCACTCCGCAAAAACCCAAGCTTAACCAGCAAGTCTGGCAGCGTCTGGAGGAGGCGGAAATCAAGCATTTCGCCAAGCTGTTCGGCAAGGTGTGGGTTGTCACCGGGCCGGTTTTTAGCGGCACGGTCGAACGTCTGAGTTCTGATTGGATGGTGGAAATACCGGATGCCTTTTATAAGATTTACATTACCGAAGCCGCTCCCGGTAAACCGCTTGTCGTGTTAGGCTTTTTAGTGCCGCAAACCGTCAACGGCAAAGAGCCGTTGGCGCAATTTGTGACCAGTATCGATAACCTGGAAGCGCAGACCGGCCTGGATTTTTTTGCCCAATTGGATGACCGTACCGAAGCGGCTTTGGAAGCCGCCATCGATCCGTTGCCCTGGAATTTGCAAGCGCTTGGCAAATAGCGGGAACGATATTGGGGCGGGGTCTCATGCCAACTATTTTTTGTTCATTGCCGCTTCAATTTGCCTACACAAGGTTTTCAAAATCTTGATCCGCGCAAAGTTCTTGTCGTTGGCTTCGACCAGCGTCCACGGCGCAATTTCGGTGCTGGTGCGATCGACCATATCGCATACCGCCTGCTCATATTCAGCCCATTTATCGCGGTTGCGCCAGTCTTCTTCGGTAATCTTGAAGCGTTTAAAGCTGATCTTTTCGCGTTCGTTGAAACGTCTGAGCTGCTCTTCCTTGCTGATCGCCAGCCAGAATTTGGCCACCACAATATTGTGGCGCACCAACTGCGCTTCAAAGTCGTTGATCTCGCTGTAAGCGCGCATCCAGTCCACTTTCGAGCAGAAACCTTCGACCCGTTCGACCAAGACGCGGCCATACCAGGAACGATCGAAAATCGTCACCCGCCCGCGCCTAGGGATGTGCCGCCAAAAGCGCCATAAATAAGGTTGGGCGCGTTCTTCCTCGGTCGGCGCGGCGACCGGAACAATGTTGTAGTAACGGGCATCCAGAGCCCCGGTGATGCGGCGGATTGCGCCGCCCTTGCCGGCGGCGTCATTGCCTTCGAACATCACGATGACGGTGATGTCCTTAAACTGGTCTTCTCGGGTCAGCAAAGCGAGCTTGCCCTGATATTTTTCCAGTTCAGCCTTAAACTCTTTCTTGTCAATCTTCTGGGTCAAATCCAGCACCTTCAGAATATCGAGTTGGTCTATCGAAGGCAGCGGTGGCGGCGCATGAACCTCGGTGACTTTGATGTCGGCATCATCCAGGCGTTTGCGTATCGCATCCAGAATCACCTTGCCCACGGTCAAATTGCGATAGTGCGGATCGTAGCCTTCGACGATAGTCCACGGCGCTTCAGCCGTGCTGGTGTGCCGTATCACGCTTTCATGCACGACACGGAACTTATCGTACAGCTTGAAGTGTTTCCAATCGCGCTCGGTCACCCGCCAGCGGGTTTGCGGATTTTTCTCAAGCAGCTTCAGGCGTTTTTCCTGTTTGTCTTTGGATAAGTGCATCCAGAATTTGAGGATCAACGCGCCCTCGTCGGTCAGCATCTTTTCCAGCCGCTTGGCGCGTTCCATGCTCTGGTCAAGCTCTGCCGCCTTGGTCAGGCCGGTCACGCGATTCAGGATAGGCCAGGTGTACCAGGAGCCGAGAAATACGCCTATCCTGCCTTTGGGAGGCAGCTCGCGCCAGAATCGCCACATCATCGGGCGGTCAAGTTCCTCATCCGACGGCTCGCCCATACCGTGAGTCTGGATAAACCGCGGGTCCATCCATTCGTTGAGCAAATTGACGGTTTCGCCGCGTCCAGCGCCATCCAGGCCGCCAATCAGGATAATAACCGGGAATTTGGACGATTTTTCCAGATCCAGCTGTGCTTCCAGCAGCGCCTCGCGCAGCTTGGGGACTTCCAGGTCGTAAGTGGCTTTGTCTATCTTGTGCCCGAGCTCTGCCGATTCAAACATGATGTGATTTTCCTGGTATGTTGTCTAAAAATGCCGTAACTACTTAATGAATGATAGAACACGGATGGCGCGGATTGGCGCCGTTTTTTCAAAAGCAGGCAATAAAAATGGACTGCCTTGTGCCGGGTGTTCCAGGTATAAGCTGTTGTTTTTTGTTGCGGCGGTCAATAGCCAATCAGCCCCGCCATAACAGGTTCATATCCGCGATAATATTTCTTCAATCGGTTAAACCCTTTATAATGACTCGATTATACAAGGACCACAGGGCATGTACCCATTCTATGACTAATTTGAATAACGCGCTTTCAACACGTTTGGATCGACTGAACGCAAACGGCCATCAGCAACTGCTTTGCGGCGGACTTAAAGGAATTGAGAAAGAAAGCCTGCGATTATCCAAAGACGGATTCATTGCCCAAACACCGCATCCCAAAGCCTTAGGCGCGGCGTTGACCCATCCGTACATCACTACGGATTACTCCGAAGCCCTGATCGAATTGATTACCCCGCCGTTTGCCGATGTCAAGGATTCGCTGGAGTATCTGCACACCATACACCAGTTTGTTTATCAGCATCTGGATAACGAAATCCTGCTGAGCGCAAGCATGCCTTGCGGCATTGACGGCGATGAAAGCATCCGCATCGCCGAATACGGATCGTCCAACATCGGCCGGATGAAGCATGTTTACCGGCACGGCTTATGGCACCGTTACGGCAGGACCATGCAGTCCATTGCCGGCATCCATTTTAATTATTCGGTGCCGGAAGCTCTGTGGCCTGTGTTGCACAAAGAGGAAAACGGCGGGCTGACGCTGGAGCAGTTCAAAGCCGATGCTTATTTCGGTTTAATTCGCAATTTCCAGCGCATGGGCTGGTTAATTCTGTATTTATTCGGCGCATCGCCGGCCATTTGCAAAAATTTTTTCAACAGCCGCCCGGCCTTGATGGCGCAATTTGACGAATTAGACAACGGCACGCTTTATCATCCTTATGCGACGTCGTTACGCATGAGCGACATCGGCTACAAGAGTAAAAACCAGGCTAACCTGAAAATCGATTACAACTCGATAGACGGCTACGTCAGCAGCTTGAGTGCGGCTATTTCGACGCCTTATGCCGAGTACGAAAAAATCGGCACTCTGGTTGACGGCGAATACCGTCAGCTGAACAGCAACATTCTTCAGATTGAAAACGAGTTTTACAGCACTATTCGGCCAAAACAGATTGCCGAATCCGGCGAAAAACCGACCTTGGCGCTTAAACGCCGCGGGGTTCGCTACATAGAAATGCGCTCTTTGGATCTGGATTTGTTTAATCCTATCGGCATTGATGAAGATAAAGCCCGTTTTATTGAGGCGCTGCTGCTGACCTGTCTGTTGCAAGACAGCCCGAAAACGTCGGATCAGGAACAGCAGATTAACAACGCTAACCAGTTGGCTGTCGCCAATTCGGGCAGAAAACCGGGGCTGGAACTTAATAAAAACGGGCAGGGTATTCTTTTACGGGATTGGGCGACTGAGATTCTCGAATCCATGCAATCGGTGTGTGCGATTCTTGACCAGGGTAATACGGAAAAGCCCTACAGCGCAACGTTGGAAAAACAACAACTGTTGGTTCGGAATCCTGATTTAACACCATCGGCACGAATGCTGGAGCAGATGAAACAGCTACGTCAGCCGTTCGCCCGTTTCGCATTAAATACTTCTGCCGAGCACGGGCGGTATTTCAAGAACAACAAACTGGACAGCGGCAAGACACGACAGTTTAATGAAATGGCGGAGCTGTCTCATATCAAACAGCAGGAAATCGAGAACAAAAAGCAGATTCCTTTTGACGATTTTTTGAATCAGTATTTTTTGCAAGCGTGATTTAACTATGATGACTACATTCGATATAGAGCAACTACAAACCGAGCTGGATCGTAAAAATCCGCGCGTGATACTGAAGAAAGCGCTGGAGCTGTTCGATAATATCGCGATCTCTTTCAGCGGCGCGGAAGACGTGGTGCTGATCGATATGGCTTTGGCGATCAGAAAAGATATACAGGTATTCTCTTTGGATACCGGACGTTTGCATCCTGAAACCTACCGATTTATCGAAAAAGTCAGAAAACATTACGGGGTCGATATTGAATTATTGACGCCGGACAGGGAAGTGCTGGATCGCTTCGTCAAAAACAAAGGCCTGTTCAGTTTTTATCAGGATGGACACCAGGAATGTTGCGGCATCCGCAAGGTTGAACCGTTAAAACGCAAGCTGGCTCATTTAGACGCCTGGATTACCGGCCAACGCAAAGACCAAAGCCTGGATACCCGGCAAGCGGTTCCTGAAGCGGAGATAGACGCCGCATTTTCCACTGCCGGGCATCAACTGGTTAAATTCAATCCTTTGCTGAACTGGAGTTCGGCGCAAGTCTGGGATCATATTGAAGCCTATCAGGTGCCTTATAACGAATTGCACGAAAAAGGCTTTATCAGTATAGGCTGCGAGCCTTGCACCCGTGCCGTGCTGCCCAACCAGCATGAAAGAGCCGGGCGCTGGTGGTGGGAGTCGGGAGCGAAAAAAGAATGCGGATTGCATGCGGGGAACTTGAAAGAGTAAATGCAGGCAGGGATAGGGCGTCAATGTTGCCCGTTACAAATCGTGTTGCTGCTTTATTAGTATCCAACGACCAACACATTTAGAGGTAATTATGCCAATAAGATGGGATTCCCGCTTAAGTGTAGGAAATATCTATATTGATATAGAGCACAAATTAATCATATCGCTGATTAATGCGCTGGAAGCGGCGCTACGTCATCCCGATGAAAAAGACTCATTGAAGTTTTTCATCGATCAGTTGCATGAGTCTGCTAAAGATCATTTTGTTAATGAAGAAAAGCTGCAACGCAGGTTTATGTTCCCTTTTTATGAGGAAAATAAAGACGGGCATCAGCGTTTGATGGCGGAATTGGATGTCATTAAAAACATCATCTATCGTTTTGTCGAAAATGCGGACACTACGACGGAAGAGGCTAAAGAAACCAGCGTAAAAGTCAATGGTCTAATGCGGAACTGGTTTGTCGATCACATTGTAAAATCGGACATGAAAATGAAAGGGTTTATGGATAATGCGGCATAACCTGCAATCAATTTCATTCCGTACAAATCATCTAGCTCCCATTGTCATTCAGATATAAATCTTCAATCAGCTTTCTTTCTTCCGGCGTAAGCAACGGCATGGAACATTTTTCTTCAGAATGGCGTTGCTCGGAAAACGGTTGCCGCCGCCGTTCAGCGGCGCGCCTGTCATTAGTGGATGTACCCGCCTTCCGGCGATTGGATTGCGGCCAGACCAGATAATGTTTTTTTACGTTTTCCAACCACTCCTGTGAGCCGAATGGGTAGGGGATCTCGCGTCTGTCAGTTATGCGCCGGGTGATCAATGACCTGCGCGATGGGTGTCGAAAATAAAACATATTCATGTTCATGACCTCCGCTGATTTGTTCTTTTACTGTGCTAAAGCGTATCAGCTGAAAAGTTAAAAGCACGTTGAACTAAATATTTGCCCATAAAGCTTAGGTTTATAAACAATAAAGTGTATTCAGATGGACTATTTTCTTCGGAGCTCCGGCAATCTTTTTCGCTTATACGGCCTGGGGCAATCAGAATTAAATGCAAGGGCATTGTTTGCTTTTTAGAGGACTCCGTCTATAGGTTATGATACCTATTGAGATAAAAACTGAATTTTCTAGTCGTTAGTTATTTAAACTAACCCGTAATGCTGCCGATTGGTAATGAGCGGCAAAATTTAATCGTTGTGCATCCGAATTATGTTGCCGATGGCGCGCGAGGCGTTGCATGCAGTGTGGGTTGGGCTAATGATTATCCCGTAGCCCAACATTTGCCTGACGGCCCTCAAATAGTGCGGTAATCAGCACATAAAGCAACATCAATGCACTCGCCAGTAGCCACGGTTGCCAAGCGATAGTCGGCAATAATTGCCCGTGAGCATAATACAAACCGATGCCCAGTCCGATATAAGCGATCACGCGTTTGACATCGTAATTCACCGGATAATATTTTTGCCCCAGCAGGTACGAGACGACAGCCATGCTGCCGTAACAGGCCAAGGTCGCCCAAGCCGAACCGACATAACCGAACAGCGGTATCCACCAGACATTGAGTGCGATGGTCAGCGCCGCTCCGGTCAAAGACACCAAAGCGCCCAGCAAGGTGCGGTCGGTTAACTTATACCAGATGGACAGGTTAATATAAATGCCCAGGCAAAGATTAGCCAACAGCAGAATCGGCACGACTTCAAGGCCGGCACGGAACTCGTCGCCGACAAAATATTTAAAGAAATCGATAAATAAAGTCACCAGCAGGAAGATGAATACGCAGAAAATGACAAAAAACTTAAGCACCACGGCATAAACCTGGCGGGCATCGCTTTTGCCCGCATAAGCGAAGAAAAACGGCTCGGCGGCATAACGGAAGGCCTGTATGAACAGCGACATCAAAATAGACAATTTGTAGCAGGCGCTGTAAATCCCCAACATCTTCATGTTGGTCTGGACATCGTAAGGCAGCAGGTATTTTAACAAGGCGCGGTCCAGCATTTCGTTGATAATCCCGGCGAAACCGATCGCTACCATCGGCAACGAATAGCGAACCATGCGGCCGAATAATGCACGGTCGAAACCCCAGGCAAGGCCGGACAGCTGGGGCGCAAGCAACAAAAACTTGAAGCCGCTGGCCATTAAATTGGCGATAAAAATATAGCCGATGCCGATGGACGGGTTGTAGACCAGTGTTACCCATGAGTCGGGATTCTTTGCGTAGACCTTGGGGCAATAGATGATGAAAAACAGGCTGATCAGTACGGTGGCACCTATCTCGATGATCTTGACGCCGGCGAAACGGAATGCCCTGTTTTCCGCCCGCAGCCGGGCAAACGGGATCGCGGCGATAGCGTCCAGGATTAAAATCAGGCTAAAGCACAGCACGTATTCCGGGTGGTTGGCGTAATTCAGCGCAGCTGAAAGCCGGGTATTGACCAACAGTATCAGGGCAAAAAAGCCCAGGTTGACCAGAACTACGAACATCAACGCCGTTGAATAGGCGACATCGCGGCCCGCGTGTTCCTTGTCCCGAAACCGGAAATAGCCGGTTTCAAAGCCGAACAGCAGCAGCACGGAAAAAAATCCGGCGTAGGCGTAAAATTCCGAAACTACGCCGTATTCCGCCGCCGTGAAGTAGTAGGTATACAGCGGCACCAACAGATAGTTCAGGAAGCGGCCGAAAATGCTGCTGATGCCGTAAATCGCAGTTTGGGAGGCGAGTTTTTTTATAATGCTCATAATGCGAAATTATACATGAACAGCGTGGTGGCGCGGCGTTTATACCCTGATAAGGTATCTTCGGCGGGCGCATCAGTCAGCCTTTAATCAATCACAGATGGCGGGAATGACTCTGTATTTTCCACGCCGGAGTGCAAGCTCTGCCTGTACTCCAGGGTAGAACAATGCTGGAGCAGTCGCCGAGAATGCGAAGATAAACGCGTAAGGCTTCAAACGCTTCGTGCGTCAGATAGCTTTTCCAGATTCAGCTTTTATCCCTGGCATAAAACCACATCTGATAAACGCTGAGCAGTATTTGCAGTCCCATCGAAATCCCCATTAACGCGCCGCTGGCCACGACCACGTAGGCGAATGACGGAATGGATTTGGTAATAAACCACGACAGGACATCCAATAACATCGCGGCAAAAGGGATCACTACCGCCACTCGCTTCACGATCACATTGATGTCGCAAAGCAGGAAAATCCTGCCGATGAAATACAAAATAAACGCAATGCCGAATAAATGGATATGGGAAACCCGGATTAAACGCGGATACGACGCGCCGCCGGAATGAGCCACTTCGGATACGCCCTCGTAATTAGTCAAATCGGGCAGCGAAGGATTGATCGCGGGCGTATGGCATTTAATGCAGTCGCGGTTTAATATCGCGGCGATTTTTAGCACATAATCAGGTTCATCGGCGCCGTCTTGTATCCATTTTAAGATGACTTCCTTATCGTTTTTATATGTCAGGTTCGGCTCCATGATGCCGTTAATGGCGGAGCCCAATCGCGTCTGGTCATTTGAGCCGTGATAGTTAATGGTTACATCGGCAATGGACAGGCCGGCGACGCCGTCATGCCCTTGATGGGTGTAATACAGATTGGTCAGGGCGACTAGGTAGCCGAGTCCTACGGTTAACAGGAATACGGTATTTAAAATTCTTTCACTGACGGAAATGTCGCGGAACCGGGTATAAGATTCGGGCATGGTGTTGTTGAATGGTGGCTATAGGCAGTGTTGATTGTAACGTTGCAATTAGCTCATGTAAAAATCTAATACCGGTTTTGCCTTAACGGCAAACGTCCTTTCCATTATCATTGTTGCCCGCGAGTGGTTATAATTAGCCGCATATAATATTGATTAAAAGAGCGGGCTTAGTCCTTGCCGTATGAAGAGATGCGATTATTTTGATGTTAATACTGAAGGCAGAAAGCTTGAGCGGTTCCGTTGAAAATGCATAAACGAGCGCTTTCACGGCTGCTGCTGCTTTATATTTTGGCCGGATGCGCGGTAATCGGAATAACTGTTTACACGCTGGTAAAAAAAGAGGTGCAGACCTCCAAATATCAGGCCCGCTACCTCTCGGCAATCAGCAAGCAATTAAGCTCGGAACTCAAGCCGGGGCATAGTTCGGCGATACGTTATCCCGATCACGGCCCTTATGATCAGCGCTTGGGCTATACGCTGTTGTCGGACGAAATCGCACGCCTGGAAAAGCTGGGCTATGGCGTTACCACGCAGGCATCCATTTCGCCGATGATGAGCCGGCTGGTCGATGATTACGGCCTGTTTCCGATTTATCAGGAGAAAACCCGGGCCGGGCTTCGTATTGTCGACCAGGCCGGGCAAACGATATTCAGCGCGATCTATCCCAGCCACGGTTACCCCGATTTTAACGCCATCCCGCCGCTGGTGCTGAATACCTTGCTGTTTATCGAAAACCGGGAGTTGCTTAACGAAAGCCACCCGACGGTTAATCCGGCAGTGGAGTGGGATCGTCTAGGCTTTGCCGCCGTGCAAATGATGGCGCGGAAGCTGGGCGCGGATATTAATGTGCCGGGCGGCAGCACCCTGGCTACGCAGTTGGAAAAATACCGCCATTCGCCGGACGGCTATACCGAGTCGATGGTGGAAAAACTCCGCCAAATGAGCAGCGCATCGCTGCGCGCCTATCTGCAGGGGCCGGATACGCGTGAAACAAGGCGGCAAATTGCGCTGGCCTATTTAAACTCGATGCCGCTTGCCGCGACAGCGAAACTGGGCGAGGTACACGGACTGGGCGACGGCTTGTCGGCTTGGTTCGGGGCCGATTTTAACACGGTAAACCAACTGCTTAGTCCGACTGCCATGGATGGCGGAAGTGTCGCAATCGGTAGGGAACCGATGCGACCGAAAGCGATCAATTCAAGCGAACGGGTTACCCGGCAACAGGCGCAAGCCTACCGGCAGGTGCTTAGCATCCTATTGTCGCAAAGACGTCCATCCTATCTGCTGGGTTCCGGTTATGGCGTGCTGCAAAACCTGACCGACAGTTATTTGCGCGTGTTGGCGGAACAGGGCGTTATTTCGGCATCGTTACGGGATGCGGCCTTGCAGGAATCTACGGTTCGTCTTTTGAAGTCCGATCAGCTGCCGGCCAAATTCATGGCCGAACAAAAGACCCAGAATGTGTTGCGTACCCGTCTGGCAAGGACGCTGGGAGTAAAGTCCAACTATGAGCTGGATCGCCTGGATTTAACCGTTAAAACCACGCTTGATTACAGTACCCAACAGGCCGTCACTCAGGCGTTGCGCCAGCTGAACGAACCCGATAAAGCCCGCGCCGCCGGTATTTTGGGCTTTAGGATGCTGAATGAAGATATCGATCTTGCGCCGATAGTCTACAGCCTGATGTTGTTTGAGCGCGGCGAAAAAGGCAATCTGCTGCGCATTCAGACCGATAATTATGACCAGCCGCTCGATATTAACGAAGGCATACGGCTTGACCTGGGCTCAACCGCCAAATTGCGGACGATGGTGCATTATCTGGAACTCGTTACCGAGGTCTATCAGCAATATAAAGACCTGCCGACGAAGGAGCTGGGCCGGGTTGAACTGCATCCGCGCGATTACATATCGGCCTGGGTTATCGGGCAGTTGCGGGTGAATCCGAAAATAACGCTGGAGGACTTGTTGAATCAGGCTCTGGATAAGCGTTATTCCGCCAGCCCCTACGAAGATTTTTACACCGGGGGCGGCGTCCATCATTTCAATAATTTCACCCCGGATGAGAATCAAAAAATTATGTCGGTGCGGGATGCATTGCGCGATTCGGTCAATCTGGTGTTCGTCCGCTTAATGCGCGAGTTGGTCTATCACCATCTTTATAAACCGGAAGGCATAGCGCGGTGGCTGGAAATTCCTGATGACCCACGCCGCCAGGAATACCTCGAACGTTTTGCGGATAAGGAAGGCCTGGTTTATTTGAGGCGTTTTTACGACAAATACCACGGCAAGCCGACCGACGAAATCATGGAGATGTTGACACAGAGGGTGTATGCCAAGCCGTCGCGTCTGGCCATGCTTTACCAAGCCGTTTATCCCAATGCCGACACCAAAGCGCTGCGCAGCTATTTGAACGCCCATTTGACGGCTACCCATCTGGATGCAAAGGATATTGAACTGCTGCATCAGAAATATTCGCCGGCGAATTTCGATTTACAGGATCAAGGCTATATCACCAAAATTCATCCTCTCGAATTGTGGCTGGTTAGCTATCTGGTGCAACATCCCGATGCCACACGTGCCGAAGTTATAGCCGCCAGCACCGAACAGCGGCAGGATGTCTACCGGTGGCTGTTTAAAAGCGGCAGAATAAGCGCCCAGCAGCGGCGTATCATGAGCTTGCTGGAAGATGAGGCTTTCAAGCAGATTCATACCGCGTGGGACCGTTTGGGTTATCCGTTCGGGTCATTAACGCCGTCTTACGCGACCTCCATCGGCGCGTCGGGCGACCGCCCTGCGGCATTGGCCGAACTGATGGGCATTTTACGCAATGACGGCGTAAGATTGCCGACGGTCCGCTTTGACAGCCTCCATTACGCGCAGGCAACGCCTTACGAGACGGTGCTGGACAAGCTGCCAGAGGAAGGCCAGCAGGTGCTTGTACCCGAGATAGCCAAAGTGGCACGCGGCGCGCTTATCGGTGTGGTCGAGGCTGGGACGGCGGGGCGGCTTCGTGGCGTTTACAAAAGCGCCGACGGTAAGCCGTTGTCGGTGGGCGGAAAAACCGGGACCGGAGACCATCGCCGGGAGATATGGGGTGCAGGCGGGCGCTTGATTGACTCGATATTTATCAGCCGCGCCGCCACTTTTACATTCTTTCTTGGCGACCGTTTTTTCGGCGTCATTACCGCCTATGTCGCGGGGCCTGATGCCGAGCGTTACCACTTTACCAGTTCCTTGCCGGTACAAATCATCAGATTCCTGGAACCTACGCTGGCGCCTATGTTGAATAAAACCCCGGATGGCGAGGCAGCTGCCGGACTGTTGGTTACGGCTACAACAGGCAAGGATCAAGCCCCGGCTATGGTATCCCCTTCGCCTTAGTTTGTGGCTTAACGTTTACCAACAATCGGCTGCTGTGATGCCGGTTGCAGCTCCGGTAACGCCTTTGACACCGGTGTCAGTCAACGTTAATGTGCCGCATTTATCAGATGACTGGACTCCAGCAGGTGCGGCGCTTAAGCTGTAACTGCTGGCAGTCGCCGCGCTAATGGTTACCGTGTAATACCGGGCGGTCTCAGCCGGGATAGTGTAAATTCGGGGCGTTCCCGTGTCCGCCGGTGTGGCCGTTGTGCCCGCAGCACCGACATAGCTGTTTGTTTCTGTGAAGCGCCGTTCCATGGCATTAGCCAAGCCCAACAGAATACCTTTTGCATCCGCTCGCCGTGATTTCATCACACTGTCTTGATAGCTGGGGTAGGCGATGCTGGCTAAAATACCAATGATTGCCACGGTAACCATCAGCTCAATCAGGGTAAAGCCTTGTTGTGTTTGTTTCATAATATTTTTTCAGTGTTATTTAGGTACGTTATCCAGAAAAGAGGTGGGTAAAATAGTATTATCCACCTTATGTAATTACTTCAATTGCCGCCAAGACCGCCGAATTCCACCGCCACCGCCACCGCTAGTAGCGCCGCTGCTTCCTGCATCATTAACAATACCCATCTGTCCGGATGATCCGCTGAGGTATTTGAAATCAACGGAAGAACCCTCAACTACCGCCGGTGTTTTAGTAATGCCGATCCCCAGATCAATGCCCGATACTGCGTATTTAACACCATTGATCAGCACAAAATCATCATTATTAACCTGACCATCTCCGTTAACATCAAAAGGCGGCCCACTAAATTCTCCACCACTGAGCGCCCCGACTTCCATTAAACGTGATTTACCACCGGAAGCGCATGGATCAGAGTTGGGAATCTTGGTAGAAAACACCACTAAGCCTCGGCGAACGAGAGGGTAGCTGTCAACCAACTCACCAAGGGCAATATTTACAGGCTTAAGTAAATTTAATGCCCAACCGGTCTTTAGTGAGCTGCTTGCCGTGCAACCGGTACTAGTGGCTGCATAACATACGGGGTTTTTTGATACAACACGAATTGGCTTGGTGCTTGGTACGCCTCCTACTGTTGTTGCTATGCTATCAAAATCGATAGTTTGCTCTTGCAACAAGCTCCGGTCAATTATTGCCGAGCCTTTGTCCCATAATCCGTAAAAGGTTTGCACTTGAGGCGTATCACCAATAATGTTGTCGCCTGTTTCAAAATACTTGCCGGTACCGAAATAAATCATTCGTCCCACACCATTTTGATCGGAACCTAACTCTCCTACTAGACCCACGTTAGGCTTACCGGTGATGGGTTGACGATTAGCTGTACTGCAGGTTGTTCCGGATGTTGTGCAAGCGACAAAAAATGGACTGCCGGGAACAGGCCAGCTACCGGCGCTACCGGAAACATCAAACTTCCATAAATTGCCGTATAAATCTCCGGCATAAACAGTATCGACGCTATGGTCATCGTTAGTATCAACGGCAAGCGGTGATGAAAGACCATTTTGGTTAGTCATGGTTCCAACGCCGGTATCGATTTTTTGTAACACTGCACCGGTTTTAGCATCTAGGACAAACAACACGGCGTGACCGTTATCACTGCTATAGCCATTAGCAACAATCACAGCCCAATGACCATCTTGCATTCTGACCACTGAGGGCTGCGCCAAGGTATAGCCCAAATCGGCATCATTGGCGTTGGTGAACTCCCATAATGCGCTGCTGGAACTAAAGCCATCAGGATTGGTTACATCCAGTGCAAACACCGCACGGGCACCCGCTCCCGTGGTGCCAGCCAATAAAGTGTGCCATGCCGAATCATAATACACGTCGCTGACGCCAGACATACCGTCTACATAATATTGGTGGGCATAGTTTGGAGAAGTCAATTTGCTCAATTCAGGAAATAATGCATTGGGAATGTAAGCGAATATTTCCTGTCCGCCTGTTCCCGTGCTTTTGGCATCAAAACCATGGAACATCCCGTCATTAGCTCCCACATAAAGCATAGGTCGCCTGGTCGTATATGCACTGGAAGACCGAAAAGTGCTATAACTAGCACCCTCTGCACCGGGCAATGTACTGTAGCCATAATCTTGAATACCCACATACACGGGGTCGGAATTAATGATGTCGCCCAGGAAGTTGGTTCTATTCCTAAAAATACCTCCAGCATTTTTTTGCTCCTTGGCATCGTCACCCCGTAACCAGTTAACACGCAACTCCGCATTGCCGTCGCTAATTCCTGCCAACTCATTCAGGTAATCCTGCTGTGATGCGCCTACCGGCGTAGCCGTTAGATTAGCCCACTCAAAAGGAACGCCGTGCAGTCCTGCCGCCGCTGAGGGGTCATAAGTATAGATATTGCGGCTGCCGTAGGCTGGAAGCAATGTAGAGGCTTCCCACACGGTTGTTAACGCCCCGGTACTAGTATTGACACTATACGCCACCAATTGGCCGCTCCATTCTCCAGAGTTAAATTTAGCTTGGTAGACTAGAGTACCCGTATCTAAGCGAGTGGAATTGGCTGCCACAGCGGAAGAAGATGAACTGGTGGCAACTACATTAGCGAAAGCAGCACTTAAAGAAGTGGCCAATTCGCGTGGATCAGTGGCATAAAAGTAGCGATCCGGGATTCCATCCCCATTACTGTCCCATTCGTCCTGTAGATCGGGCTTGCTGTTGCTGTTGCTGTCGGTAAAACCTCCCCATTTGGCGGCGTAATAAAGAGGTTGTTGTAAGCTAAGAGCAGAACTGGTGCCAATTGTATAGGTCTCACTACTAGCCGCATTTGCAGTTGCACAATTGGAGCAGGCGGCTGTTCCTTGCGGGTCAGTATATGTGTAGCTATTAATGCCGGAGTGTGCGTGAAAGCCGTCTTTGGTTGTGCCGCTTAGAACATAACCAAATCCCATTTTATAAGGGGTCGATTGTGCAATAACGTCAGTTGTAATTTTAATCTGAGTTGAATTCACACTGTAGGTTATAACGCCCCATTGATCCTGGTCAAAGTCTCCGCCTTGTTCGCTGTCCTCCCAATTAACATAAACCTTGCCGCAGTTCGATGCGGAAGGGGCGGGTGAAAGCAGGGAACAGTCTTGATGAACAATTTTGAAGTCAACAATGGCACAGTTACCACCCACAGTTGAATTTTGACAGGCGGGCAATATGGTTACTGTTTTGGTGGCGCTATCGGGTACCGGAACTATAATCTTGGGAATTGCAGGAGATAACGCAACTCCATAGGTCGTCACTAGTTGGTCACCTTCCAAGGTGAGTTGAATGTCGTTGTTATGGGCAAATTGAGCTAGCCCGGCAATATGGTACGAACCGGAAAGGCGAGGCGCATCAGGGCAGGTGCCTCTCACATTACTGAGGTTGTCTACGATTTTTTCTGTACATAATTGGTTGTTGATAGTGCCATTTTCGCCAACAAAGTAGCTGTTGCCTGGAATGTTTTCACCTACACCTACCGGGTCAGTTAAGTCCTTCATGGCGGTGGCGGTAATATCGGCAACATTGCTGAGCTGGTCGCCGTCATATGAGCTGGTGCTGGCATTAAACTGGATGACATTCAGCTTTGCACACCATTGGGTATCACTAATAGGGTTAATTGGAGTGGCGACTGTCAAGCCTGGAATATAGGATGAGTCAGTATTAGGACTGGCCGGGAGGTATGCATTTAAGGCGCTGTGATTAGTCAGATAACGCAGGGACTCCAGAAATATCTCAGATTGGGGGTTACCCCAATTGCTGCAATTGCCATCGGTAAAAGTGTTTAGGCCCCAAGTACAGTTATTACTGCCTGTAGTGCCGAAATAGGTGCCGTCATCGTGACGGTATCCATGAATTCTCAATTTGTTTAGGGTATCAATGATTCCGCCTGTTGATGGAGCCGATTTGAAGGTTCCACTGGTAGTGACATCTATTTCGTCGCCAATGGAAGACACGTTTTTACGCAATACGCCGCCGGATTTATTTTTGCCGAAAGAACCTGTCACCATGCCAAAGCGTAATTTGTCGTCATCGCCGTAGGTTTGGAGTAAACCGATCGGCTTTATTGCGCCGTCGGGATATGTTTTGCAATTTTCTGTTCCGATAAGGCTGCTCTCGCAGACTTCTACCTTGGCAATATAATCTTTAGAACCCAGGCCTTTAGTGGCTTTGTCCGGGTTGCTGCTTGCCGCACTAATGCCTGAATCAGTAGATGAATTGCTGTTTGAGGCAGACTGCTCTTCTGACCAGAGGCATTGCCAGCGTTCGTTAGCGGCCCAAAGGGAATAGTTGCCTTTAGCGACTCGAATGAGCGGGGCATCTGTAACACTTTGGGACAAGACCGTACTTGATACTGTCGTATTGCAAAGAGTAAGGCCACTTGCAACGTCTGTGGATGTGAAAGGCGTAAGTTGGGTTAAGTCGGAGCCATTGTAGAATTTAGCGAAACTGTGGGCATCGTTGGGTAAATAACTACGCTCTAACACGGTAAGAGGGGTACTGGGTGAGGTTGTAGCGGTGGTCGTGGTTGTGGATATGGTTGTGGTTGTGGATGGGGTGGTGGAAGTTACAGTTGTTACGGTCATATCGGCGACCGTAGCTTCGCTGCTTGTGACGAACATGGTTATAATAAAGTTTTGACTGGAAACGCCATCCGTGGTGGTGCAGCTACCTGTTGGAGCATAAGAAATTGATGTGGTGCGCAGGCGATTGCTGCTGCCAACATTAGTAAAAGTAGTTGTAGAGGTGTTTGTAATGTTGCTAGTTGTAGCTGTGTTGACAGTTGATGTGGTTGACCCAGCGGTTGATGTTGTCGAATTCGTACTTGAGGTTGAGGAGGATGTGCTGTAGTCGAAAGTGTAAGTGTATACGGCCTTGCCAGAGCTGGAGCTGGGTAAGGTGGAGGTCACTGTCGCAGGGGTTGATGGACAGCCCGTGCTGGAAGTAAGAGTCTTTGTGGCAGTAGTGGTATAGGTATAGGGACTGGCGCCACTTTTAGTAGGGGCAGGGTGGCTTGTTGTGGTAGTTCCTGAGACAGTGGATGTAGAAACAGCAGGTGTTGTGGTGCTGGTAGTGGTAGTAGTGGAACCGATGTCGGTAGAACGCAAGCCACCATAAAGAATCTTACGGATGGTGTCTATACGGGTCATACTGGCCCAATTTAAAAAATTGCCGCTCCACAGACCTGTACAGTATTTAGTGGATGTTGTCGAACTGGGTTCGAACCGGTTGTTAGTGGTGTTATAGCTATAACATTTGTAGCTGTCGAAGTAGCCATAATAATCAATGCCGTGTTTGTAAGTTGTTTCAGGGGTGCCATCTTTATCCAAGTCGGAAAAATCATCAAAGGCCTTAAAATACAATTGATGATCTTTGGAGACATTCAACATAACGATAGGCGTTACGCTCAGGGTTAGAAATAGCGGTGTTTGCGAAATAGTTGCATGGCTGATATTGGCCGAAAGTCCAATCATTAAACTCAGCATTAACCGGGACAGCAAGCTTTTGGAGATAAGGTAACGGTGATGTTTAACGGTGTTCATTTCAAATCTCCGATGAGAAGGTTTCGGTAGGATTGATAGGCCTTAAAGCCTGTGTGACCTGATCTAAGAGGGCGAATAGATTGATTGCAAAATAACCACTGCGTTGGTGGTTCCGCCGGTTGCTCTAACGGTAATTTTATAAGGTGTTGTAGTCGGATCGGGAGGACAGGTGCCAAAACAGGCGGCCGGTAATTGTTGAATGATATAAACCGGGGTGGTGATACCGTTGCCTAATGTACTGACCGAAGACCTAGCAACTGGATTGGTTGTCCAAAAACTGTCAGCCAAAATTGCGGAGTCGGTTGGAATGGTGGAAGTGTCCTTATAAAAACCACCAGTACCTGCATCGGTAAATGTTGGTAATACGGCTGGCGAAATTAGACTGGATTCCGCTGCTTTAAGCGCGGATTCAGCAGCCTGAAAAGCTAAATTTTTGTCACGGATGTTACCGGCCATTTTTTCTTCCAACGAGGTTGATTGCATGCCGGTGGTGCCTATCAGAGTCAATAGCAGCAGCATAATTAAACTGATTATCAGTACAACGCCGGATTGAGAAGAGGCTTTCGGTTGCACACCCTTGGGCGCGTAAGTGGATGCAGTAAGTGGGGAATCCAAAGTAGGAGCCGTTGCCGTGCCGTGCAAAATCGAATGGCTGCTGGGGAGCTTGGTTGCGGTCATTGGCTTGTTATTCATGAAGGCCTCTGTTTTTTATGACAGCTAGTTGCGCACGGCAATGGTTGTATTAAAAACCCGTCTGATTTTGTTATCCGTTGCTGTAGTTGTCGCGCCATTATAGGTATACGTTAAAGGTTCTGCGGCGAGGTTGTCGTCAAGAGTTACTGCCAACAGGCTGATACGAATACTGACTATCTTGGTCATATCAATCACATTGTTTGCCGAAACATAATAATTGGGCGCCCCATCTGGCGTTGGATCGGTATCCTCTCCGTATAAAATCTGCATCTGTTCTATGCCTTCCACTAATTCCTCTGCTGCATTTGAGCCAATGCGCCGATAAAGCGAGGGCTGGCCGCCGGAGCCCGTTCTTATATAATAACTAACGGTGTTGATTGGGTAGACTTGACCGTTAACATAGGTTTTACCCAAATCATTCGTCAAATTATCGGGTGTGCAGCCGCTGCCGGTGTTATGAGAAAGAATACTTCCGGTTATTGCGCTGACCTGGAATACTGCGGTTGCTGAGCAATCGGAGACTACAGCAATAGTGCAATTGTTTGCGCCTGCGGACGTTAAAAAACCTGCGGTTCTCAAATTTGCGGTAGTAGCGGTTGCGTCTAATGTAAGGTCGGCGGTACTGGTCGCATGCGTGGTCACTGTAAAACTTTGATCATCCGCTCGGCGAATGGTGATGACGTCGGAGCCACCGAGTGGGGAAGTGATCGCGGCGTCTATCGTAGGTGTCCATGCCGATGCGTCGGTTGATTCAAATCCCTCAATAGCCTTACCGAAATTATATAAAAAACTCGTTGGCGTATTCAGCGTATTAGTAAGCGTGGCTTGACTGGTGCATCCCATGAAGCCAGCCATGCGAATATCATTGGTTAAAAAATCCAGCGCAAATCGGCCATTTTCCTGCAATCGGGATAAACCTTCCTGCATTCTGTAGGTTTGCTTACTACCGATAAAAATCTGTAACACACCACCTACTAAAAACGCGCCAATCAATAAGGCAATCATGATTTCTATCAAGGTTATTCCGGTTTGATAGGGGCTATTTCTCATAATTGAAAGCGAGTTTGAAAGTTGTGATTATTGCTGTCATCGCCATCCCTGTCTTCATCCCAAGTGATCGTAATGGTAAACGTATTGCTTGTAACCGCTATGGTGCCAATACCGCTGGGTAAGCTGTTACGCACAGCGCTGTTCCATTCAAAGAGATCGTTTTCCGCCATGTCAGCCGGGCTGCACCCGGTTGTAGTCAGGCAATTTGGTTTTGCTGTGGCCGAGCTCGGGAGAACGGTAGTGTAGTTAGCCTTTCCAATGATATTGGCCCGCATTCTGTCCGAGAGGTCGTAGGCCAATTGTGTGGCTTGGCTGCGATTGTAGGCGCTCTGGCTATTTTTAAGGCTTGTGGCCTGCAAGCCAGCCAAGCCGAGCAAGCCGACCGCCAGCACCAGCATGGCTATCAGAACTTCAATTAGAGTAAATCCGGTGTTTGTTTTCACGTTTCAGCACATTAAGGAATACAAGACGTAATATTGGATGCCGCAGTGGCCGTAGTATCAGTGTTGGGGATTCCGTCATTATTGCTATCTAAACCCATACGTCCTCGTCCGACTGAATTAACAATGATAAGTTTGGATGTATTTGCTTCTGGAACATTATTGCCGTCGCTGTTATCGCAAATGACAAAACTGCCGTTAGTATTACTTTGTCCGGATGAGGCAAAGCGAATGAAGTTTGAAAAATTATTGCCCCGTAAAGTATAGGAGAACTTTAAAGGATCGTAGGTTCTGATAAGAACATCTCCCGTTTCGAAATTGCCATCGCTGTCGGCATCTGTAAAAATGTCCCACCCGTCTTCCCAGTTTGCCCCGGCACCTTTGTTGGTAAACGAATTGTCGTCAACTTTTCGTACTGTTACCGAGATGCCTCGTTTTACCGCCTCATTACGGGCCAAATTTAATGTCGTCACCAATTCATTGGCATAGGCCGTCAATCGGTTGCTGGTGATGATGGAGGTAAAGCTGGGGATGGCAACTCCTACCAGTATCCCCACGATGGCGATGGTAATCATCAGCTCAAGCAGCGTAAATCCTGTGTTGTATTCTGACTGGTTGCGCATAATTTTGCAGTATCCCGTTGGCTGTTTATCTTTGCTCAGGGTCATTAATAAGATAGTGGTTTACTGTTAGAATTGAGTTGAAGATTAGTATAATCAGGCACCGGATAACTTACCACTCCTGTTGTCAGCAAGGTGCTGAACGCTAGAGACAATGTTTTTCTTTTTGATTTCATCGTATCCACCTGATTGATTTAGTTGTAAGCAATTTGATTGTACTATCCATTTTTTATAGGTCTGTTAATCGTCACACATTACTGTAAATTGTATTGATCAGCCTAATGTCCAAGAATCACGAAAATTATGCGGGGTATAGAGTAGCAAAGCAGAGGCTTTAGATGGTGCAAAAACAGCACACAGCACGCCTAGATCGTCCGGTTTAAGATGCTTATCTCTGGCAATTAGGACAAAACACCGTTGATCGATTGGCTATCCTGATTTCTGTTAGCGGCTGATTGCAGCTGACACACGGTAGTCCGGCGCGACCGTAAACCCTAAGCCGCTGTTGAAAATAACCGGGTTTTCCGGTTTCATTGACAAAATCCCTCAGCGTTGTACCGCCTTGTAAAATGGCTTGCTGTAAAACGACTCGAATGCACTCCGCCAGCTTTTGATAGCGCGTCAAAGACACTTTGCCGGCTTGGCGCGTAGGCAGTATGCCAGCCATAAACAAGGCCTCATTGGCATAAATGTTCCCCACTCCGACAACGATGTGGCTATCCATGATGAATGACTTTACCGCTGTCTTTCGGTTTTTGGACAACGAGTAAAGCAGTTCGCCGTTAAAATCGGATAGCAGCGGTTCCGGGCCTAAATCTTTGAGTAATTGATGTTCTGCTGCGGGTTTTGTTGTCCATAACACCGCGCCAAACCGGCGAGGATCATTAAGACGAAGCACCGTTCCGTCAGTAAAAACAAAATCGACATGGTCGTGTTTGCCTGCTGCTTGATCTAAAGACATAATCCGTAAATTGCCGGACATGCCTAAATGCAGAAGCACCGTGCCGGAAGCGGTGGAAAACAACAGATACTTCGCTCTCCTGGAAACCGATTGAATACAGAGCCCCGTTAAGTCTTGATTGAGCGTCTCAGGCACCGGCCAGCGTAGTTTGGGCTGGCGGACGATGACCTGCTTAATGATTTGTCCTTCAATATGCGGGGCTATGCCTCGGCAGGTGGTTTCAACTTCGGGTAATTCAGGCATGGGTTAGTTTTTGAGAGGGGATGTATTTGGGTTTGTGAATTTTAACATGGATGCGGTTGTGGATTTCAGGCGGTTCCATCCCATGTCATGTGGATGAAGATCATGAATGGGTGCGGCGCTGAGGTCCGGTTTTTATAAAATAGTTTAAGTCGATCACATAACTAATTATTTTGTAGCAAGAATATTCGTTATTTTATCGTGTCGGCGATTAAAAATAGCTTATAATTAATCTGTACTTAGTTTTACGTTTTTGCCGGTAGAGACTAAGTTGATTTTTTCGACATTCATTTTATTACTAGCGTCCCGTGTGGGTAAAAGAAGAACAGTATGAGCAACGTATTGATTATAGGTAATCATGTGAAGGTACAGGGTATGCCGAATGATTTTAAAATACTCTCGTATAATTTTGTCTTGGGCGGCTCTGTTGAAATGATTCTGGAATCATCCGAGGGTAGTCGAATTTTTTTGAAGCGTAGAAAATCACAAATCACGGATATTGAACATGAGTATGATTTTGATACGGGTTCGAACGATGAGAATTACGGATATTAATGTGCTTTGCAGCTCGCTCTTACAGTGAGCCGGTCGAACGCATAATAAAAAAGGCCTTCGCTTTATCGAAGGCCTTTTTTTATGGCTGCCGCTTTAGCAATATGGAGACATGCAACGGGCTGTGAAATCATTCGAATTATTCCGGTTTCCTGGCTGAATGCCGCGAATTTTTACTATCAATCTTAAGTGCGTCATTCTCAATATTGATTTCAGGGTCCATTCCAGCGAGACTTCATAACCGTGGTTATCAACGCATATAGCAAATTCGTGTTTATTCATGGTCGTATGTCAGTATAACGTTTAATTTTAAATTCGCGTTTCCCGATGCCTGTAGCCTCATACCCGTGAGTTTCGGCTTCACGAGCCGAGCGTCTGTAGCAAAGCCTTTACGCCAATGACCAAGACCGTGAGTTTTACGAAGCCTCGGCAACTCTCTGATGCCCGAGCGGCTAACAAAAGTTTCGGTCTGTCGTCAATCCGATCATGTTTCGACAAGGCCTTTAGTCCTGAGCGTAGTCGAAGGGTCAGCACGAACAGCTTGACGATAGAAGGCAGTGATTTCGGGACGTTATTTTTAACCTCATCCTAAGATGAAGGCTAAGTGCGTTAACTTCCGGCTGAAGCCGGAACTTCAAACCCTTTGATCTCTTCCATAAATTGGGCGACCCAGCGTTCGACGCGCGGCAGGCAGCCATTCAGCGAGGCCTGCTTTTCCGGGATGCTGAAGAAATCGGGCTCATGAAGGTAGGGATTTGTGATTCTGCCGACATCGATGGCGTCGTGACTGAGATCGACTATCCGTCCGTCGATGATATTGTATTGATGTTCATAGTGGCCGCAGATAGCCCCGCCGAAAACCCGGTTCATGAACAAGCTGCCATATTTGCACGAGCCGGACAGATCGGTGGGTGCGAGTACGCCTCGTTCGGCGGCCTGCTCGCACCATTTGCGAAACACAAAGACCTTGGCTTGCGCGAAACGTTCATAGGAATAGGCAAGTTGCGCCTCCCGATCTACAGTCCAATCTATCATTTTAAGGGCCTAAGCGAATTACATATCGGCCCTCCATGATGGATTTGGAGGGATGGGAGTAAAGCGGGTGGGGGCTATTTGCCCCTACAACTTGCTTTATTCTAAAAAAATCAGTTGGTACGTGTGGAGCCTGTTCCCGCTCACCCCATTCGACAGGGCGAACGGGATTTCGAATGCTCACTGATTTTCTGGATTTTATTGTACCGGTGTGTCTTAACAGACCTCATCATGAGTAAACCTGACTCGCTCTTCGGCCGAACGCCCTAGGGCTTTGGCGAACCACGGCGGCGGCGCATCGAATACTTTCTGGAATTCCTTTAACTGGTCCACCGCTTCGGTGACGTCGGGAACCTTGATCGGGTAAATATCGGCGCGTATCACTTTGGCGGCAGCCGGACCTCCGATCGATTGCACGAACATCACATGACAGTCTTTAATCAGGTTGGCGCGAAACAGGTTTCTATCCTCAGCGCTGTCGGCTTCTATGGTTGAGCGTATATCAACCAGCCGGTAATCATGCTGCGATAATTGGTAAACCAGGAAACGGATACAGGAACCGAAATGTCCGTTAATCAATGCGCCGCTGTTCGAACCGATCGCGACGCGGATGGAATCGGGCATGTCGCCTTCTTTGTAAGGCATTATTTCCGGCAAGTCTTCATCTTCGGCCTCGTCTCCCCACAGATAACGCACCGCCAGCTTGATGTTGGCAAGACCGATGCCGATGTCCTCGCCGTCTTCCTCTCCATCCAGGCTGCCTAAGCCGGTTTTAAGATTGGTGACGGTGATGGATTTTAGCTTTTCATCGTCCAGCGGGGAGCCGACTCGGTCATGCAATATTTCCAGCAGCCTCGGTATATCGATACCGGGCAGGATGCGCGATGCTAAGGCAATGCGTAAGGCCAGTTCACGGGGCAATGCTTCCATTTTAATCTCCTGGTTTAAGAGCTTGGATAAGTTTGAGTATTTTTCTGGTGGAGGCTAAGTCCAGCGCAGTGAAATCATCATGCGATTTAAGATTTGGATCGGCGCCAGCCGCCAATAGTTGCGCAACAACTTTTTCTCTGCCGCTGGATGCGGCAAAAAGCAAGGCGGTGGCGCCGGAGGCGGAGTTTTGATGGTTAATATCGATGCCTGCATGAATCAATGCATCGATACAGGCGCTGCTTTCGGCATAACAAGCGGCCCACAATGCGTTATTGCCGTATTGATCGGTTACATCCAGCGCTGCATTCTGTTCGATCAGAAAATTGACTACATCGCTGCGGCCTTTCTGGCTTGCCAAAATCAACGGGTAAATGCCGTCGCTGTTCTTTAACGCCGGTTGGGCTACAGAAAAATAGTGGTTTTGTAACCAATCCCGTATTTCAGGTTTCATCATGCTTCCCGATGTTGGTCTTTCCAACCGGAATAACCGCCTTCCAGGCTGTAAACATCGATGAAGCCGAAATCGCTGAAAAATTGGGCAAGATGCTCGCTGGCGTGGCCGTAATAACAATAGATCAACAAGCTGCGCTGCTTATCGCCGCGCTTAATTAATGAGTCTTTCAGGCCTTCATGAACGTGTAGCGCGTCTTCCAAATGCCCGGCTCTATAATCTTTCAAATCTCTACAGTCCAGGATCATCGGTTTGGATTCTTTAATCAGGTTTTTAGAATCGGCAACGGAGATTGTTTTGTATTTCATGGCGGTGTTAATGACGGAAAGGTCATTCCTCAAAAGGACGTAAAGGTTGTAGTAAAGCTGACAATAAAACAGCTATTGTTGCTTCGTGTATGCTTATCGGTCATTTAGCAAGCCCTCTCTGACGCAGTCTGGGCGATACACTGTATTAATAAGCAAATCATTTGCCACAATCGTGATTAACCCTTGTTTTCCGGTATTGGCACGAATTTATCAGGCAAAAAAAAGCGCCCTAGTCGAGAAAATAGGGCGCCAAAGGTATTAAACCCAGGAGGAGCGATAATGAAATGATCTACATATAAAATATTCAGCATAAATAGTGCCAACAATTAATATCCTTATGTTACAGATGCTTATTGTTTTTTGACGTCCGGCTATGTGGAGTTTGCACCAAAAATCTGCATCGGCATGTTTTGAGTGTCCTAACTTAGTGCATTTTCTGCGGATATTCCTCGGCAAATGGTAAATGCGGCAAAAAAGTCGGCGGCGCCATTTTGGGGTGCCGCCAAAACCTTAGATTGCACCGACCGCAGCTTCTTTAATCACTTCTATAGTGTTTTCTTCCGCTTCGGCAAATGAAACGACCGGCGTTTTCGGGTTGTACGATTTGGCGGCCGCATAAGCGATGGCGACTTTATCCTCGGCGGATTGATTCTTCAGCTCACTTTTTTCGATATACAGTTCTTCAAGCAGCTCATTCCAAACCAATCCTTCTTTGAAAGGAAGCAATTTATAAGCCACGCCTTCCAGTTCAACCTGCATGCCTTTACCGATATTTTCCACATAGATTAAAGCGGTGCAGTCTGCCGCAATATCGGCTTTGTATTTTTCAACAAAAACGGGCAGCAAATCGAGCGTAGGCAGCAGGCCGTTGATGAATTTGATTGTGTCGTTTTCAACGATCAGGGCGGAATGGATCAGCAAGGCTTCGGGCGGTTTGCGGTCGGTTGCCGAGCCTTCGCGCAGAGCGCCTTCTTTTATGACCAGGTCGCCGCGATAAGCATAAACGCCCGCAGTGCCGGTTTGACCGTTGACCAACGTGACGGTTAATAACCCTTTAGCATGGTAGGTTTCTAATAGCATTGTTTTTTCTCCAGAAAGGTAAGGTGTAAAGATAAGTATTAACCTCAATAAAGCAGGGTTTATGCCATGTTGGAGTGTTGTTATATGTTTCTTTTAAAACAGTAAGATAGGAATGTTTTTGCGGTTTTCTTGTCGTGGATATAGATGTTTAACTCAACAACGCTGATTGATTTTGTGAGTAATTGTCGTAAACCCTACATTTCAGTAAGGGGAGCGCGGGTGAGCTGGTTCCGAATCGCCGGATTTACTTCGTTCTCACGCAGCGTGGGGAAACCGGAAAATTCGGTTGCGATTGTAGAACCTTCATGTTCTTCGTGTCTTCGTGGTAAAAAATATTTTCGGCTTGCATTAACTCGATTCGGAGAGCGAGTTGCCGGCATCCCATAGCCGCTTGTAACTGCTGTCCATACGCGAAAGCTTGGTCGTTACCTGATTGAGCCGGTTAAATTCAGGAAAGCGGCCTTTGTTACCGGCGCCGTACCATTGCTCCATAGCCAGGTTCAGTTGCTGCCTGTCGCTATAGTCCTGCGCTATTTGGTTCTTTAACCACGTCATGCTGTTGCCGGGCGTCAGATCGACGATCCGGTAACGCACGGCTTCGTCAAAAATACGCACGCCGCCGCCTTCCGCCGCCGTTTGGTAGAGTTTTATAGGATCGATAACTTCAACGCCCGCCAGATAATCGATAGCGAAGTCGTGTAGTTCGGGCAGCCACGGGACGGTCGGTCCCATCAATACGGTGGTGGCGTGCCCAGCAAGATCGGCCAGGCGCGGGAAGGTTTTATTGGTGATGGAACTGGCCGTTAAAAACACCCAATCGGCGCCCGGCAATAAAAATTCGCAGGCCGGATCGGGATAGTCGGAAGAAGTAGGCTGCCGTTCGATGATGCTGAGATCGATTTGCTCGGCATAGCGCTCGATGCCCGGATAACGTCCGACTACGACGACTTTCTTGCCTTGCAGCCTGGGCAGGAAATGCTCGAAAACCGCCAGATTGGCGTTGTCTGGAGCAGGCAGCAGGGTGATTCCCGAAGGCGGTTCATAGCGGTTCAGGCTGCAATTAATCGCGGCCATCGCAACCGTCGCCTTGTAAGGCTCCCAATCGGTAATCCATCCGGCTAATTCCGATAATGTCTTACCGGCTAAGGTGCCGGGCCACGGCAGGGTGCGGGTCGGTATGCCGGGACTCATCGCCAGGCCTGTGTGCTGTGCTTTGCAAACCGTCCAGACTAGGCCGATGTTTAAGTCTGTGACTGCCGTATCGCTGCCGGCATAATCCAGTAACAGTTCATAAATTCGCGCCGGATTTTCCATGTCGGCTACTCAGCCATTTCCAATAACTTGGGCTCGGATTTAATCTGTTCGGCTTTGCCCCAGGCGGTAACGCCCTCGACGAAACGTTTGGGCTTGCTAGGATGCGGTTTGACTACATCGTATTCAGCGTAAAAAGTGCCGTCGCTATTAAACTGGAGCCTGCCGATACGTTGTTTTTTAGCGTCATCGTACCAGTAAGCGGTCAAGTTATGCCCGCCGGTATAAGGGTCCTTGACCAGTACGAAAACGGCGTCATCGTAACGCGGATAATGCTGGATTTCCGCTGAGCTAAAACCCAGTTCGTCGATTTCGTCAATCAGCCGCTGACAGATGCATTCAGCCAGTTGACGGTTTATTGCGATATGCTCGGATAAATCCATTATTCGGTAACTCCCGCCGCTAAATCCATAATCACTGACGCGCCGGAAAGATCTTCCGGGTCCAGTTGTTGCAGGTGCGACAAAATGAGTTGTGCGTCGATGGTGAAGCCAAGCCGCAGTTTGATAAACGCTAACGCTTTCAAGGTGTACAAATAAAATAGGGAACTCTCGCTGGCATACAAGTTCCATTTCTGCCGGTTCCGGGCCAAACGGCGATAATCGCTGGGAAAGCCGCCTTGTCTTGCCGATTCCTCCAGGCCCGCGATAACAACCCGTTCGGCGTCGACAAGGCGTTTTTGGAAGAAATAAAACTTATACAGCGCAAAATAGGTTTGCAAACAGCGGCTATCCAGCGCATGCGCTTGTAAAAATAAGGCCTCAGCGCCGCTTTGGTCGGTCGAGCTTGCAGCGACGGCCGCTTGCAGCAGGTGATTGACTTCGGCGGGCATATTCGGGCTGAACATTACCCGCTCTTCTACAAACGCAAGCGAAGCCATTACCAGATCTCGGCGGGAACCATCAGCTCAGCCACCGGCTCGCCGCCGAGCAGATGCTGCTCGATGATGGTCTTGACGTCGTCCTTTTTCAGCCTGCCGTACATCACTGCATCAGGATAAACCAGGACGCTGGGTCCCATCATGCAAGGCCCCATGCAGCCGGTGTTGGTCAGGGCGATTTTTTCAAACAGGTTGCGGGCTTGTATTTCATTCATGAACGCATCCATGATGTCCGCGCAACCGCTGCTGGCGCAGGAACCGCGCGGATGTCCCTGCGGACGGTTTTGGGTGCATACGAATACGTGTTTTTCGGGTCTAGGCATGGTTTTGTTCCTTAATTGTAAATTGTAGAAAAATTCACCACGAAGACACGAAGGTCACGAAGAAAATAAGATTTCGTATCTTCTGTTGTTTCCACGCGGAGCGCTCGCCGTTATACACATCTCGACGTAGGCCGGAATAAGCCTGTCCGCGCGTTAAGCGCAGGACTGGCGTTTCCGGCGCTCCGATTGCCGGAAACGCCCACCCTTGCTGACGCCGGGTGGTCTTATTCCGGCCTACATCCTAGGTGGGAATGCAGTCAAGGCGCGCTACGCCGTGAGCCATCAGAGACTTGCGTATACGGGACGCAGTATGTCCTGCACGGCGTTCCCACGCCAGCGCGTGGAAACGAGAAAAATCTTCGTGTCCTTCGTGTCTTCGTGGTGAATAATTATTCTTCGTGTCTTTTTTGTTACGCCGCTTGTTTATGTTCGTGGGTAAAACAGCTTTTCGGGCATACTTTGGAGCACGCTTCGCAGCCGATGCAATCGAGCCTGTTTTTTAGGCTCATGACCATGCTATTGTCGTCATCATCTTCAAAATCGCCGTAATCGTCATCGAAGTCGTCGGGATCAAGGGCTTCGGCTTTTTCCACCAGATCGAACACATCGCGCGGGCAGACTTTAAAGCAACGTCCGCAGCCTATGCAGGTCTTTTGGTTGATGTCGGTTACATAAGCGGGCGTCCATTCCGCGCCGCCAAAGGTAACGCCGGTTACAAATTCAGACATGGCTATTCTCCTGCTCAGGCCGCTTCAGATTGCGCGGCAGTCAGTTTCTGGTTGGCTTCATCCCAGGCTTTGCAGGCAACATAAGTGGCTTGTGCGATACCCAACAATTCACCGTATCCTTCAGGCAGGCTGTCTTCAATCAGGTCATGCAATACCATGGCTTGTTCATTAGCCAAGCGTTTGGTTTTTTTGACTTCTTTTTCCAGTTTTCTTAATTCTTCTTCAGTCATGTAGGCATTCCTCAATCAGTTGCGGCCGCATTGTATTTTTCGATCAAGCCCAATGCTTTTTCGATTATTTGGTCGCTTTTTTCACGCAGGTCTTCCAGGCTTGAGAAGCCGAAACGGTGGGTGTCGCGCAGGATTTTATCGACCACGATCAGTTTGCCGACCATGATTAACGCGCGGCCGAAACCTTCGTGGCTGATATGAACCATCGGAGCGGCCATCAGGCCGGATTTTTTCTCGATCAGCGTCGCCAGCGAGTTGTAATAGGCTTTTAGGCGGGCAATGGTGATTTCATCGGGATCGCCGATGACAGGAATGTCTTTCTTGCGTTCTTTGGTCAACACGACAGGGTCGATGATTTTGGCTTCCGACCAACCTTCATAGGTATCGTAAGTATCAATCGCGCGTAATTGCTTGATCATGTCTTTGACGATGTCGGAACTCAGGTTAGGGTCGTCTTCTTGTACGACTAATGCGGCTGCGGCCATGTTTTTTCTCCGTTAAGTGGTAATTTTTCTGGTTCCCAAGCTCCTGCTTGGGAATCCGGTTTTGGAAGCTCGAGCTTCGCGGACTGCGTTCCCAAGCACGAGCTTGGGAACGAGCGAATATCACTCATCCCAGCCTTCATCTTCCATTTGATTAAAGCGCTCAGGATCGGGACTCTTATGTTGATTAATCGCTTTCGCCAGCCAATTGGACGGCCCGGCCTTCATCTCATTTTGCAGGTCAACGATCAGGTCTTTAATCTTGCCGCCTTCATGCACTTTGACCGGCTGTATGTTTTTGGCGATCAGCTGGTTAATGGCCGAGCCGCCGACGGCTTGGCAATAGACCGCCGCGCAGCCGTTCAGCAATTCAATCTTGACCGACAGTTTGTCTTCGTTGCCGTCCTGCTGGAGTTCGCCAAACTGGGCGGCTTCCAGCAATTGCGCGTCGTCCATATCCACCGCATAAATCGCGAAGGACTTGGCCGAGCCGAAATGTTGGTTGACCGTTTCCATATCGGTGGTCGCAAACGCTATTTTTAATGCGGTTTCCATAAACTTCCTCTCATCAGTGCCTTGCACTATATGCATGCGTCTTGTTAATGACATGACAGCGCTTTACTTGAATTAAGCCCGGTTAATTCGCCGGCGGGTTTTTGGGCGTACACCGAGCGGTAGACCGGAATTTCTTCATGCGAATAATTGATGACCAGGTTAGCCAAATCGAACAGCGTTTGCCGCGAGCCGCGATAACCGATCCAGGTTTTCTGGTAGCCGCCGATAATGTCGTACAGCGGGAATCCGGCCCTTAAAATCGGCGTACCCAACCGCTCTGCGGTATCCACTGCATGGGAATTGCCGATCACCAGTTGCACCTTGTTGGCCTTGCCGATCAGTTCCATATCTTCAAGGTCGCCGATTTTGATGCTGGCGACAGGAATGCGCGACAACAACGGCACGTTGCAGGAGGTGACGGCGGCAACGACCTCCGCGCCCATTTCCTGAACCTGATCGACAAACGCATTCAATAAATCCGCATCGGCGGCAATCGCGATACGCAATTGGCCGAGCATGAAATGCGTGTCCAGCATTGCATCCTGTAATTGCGAGCGCTGCCGCTCGATGTGCTCGGGCACATCGTTGCCGCTGATTTCAGCCAATGCGGACATCAGCGCATCATTGGCTTTTAAGCCGTAAAGATGGTCGAGAGCATAGGTCGGCACGCCGGTTTTTTGTTCCAATAGCTCCGCCGCCTTGGCTAAAGACGGGCCGATAACAACCGTCGCCAATGCATCGCCGAGCGTCGCCATTTCTGATACCAAGGTGCCACCGATAGTCACCGGACTGAAATCCTCATCCGTCAAACAGCCGTCCAGCGAATCGGAAATATCGGGTACGAAAACAGGCCTGAGCTGGAACTGTTCGAAAATATCCCGAAGCGCTTCGAGGTCGCCGGGGGTCAGCATGTAATTGACCAATACATTGACCTGACGCTTGCGTTTACCCGGATAAGTTCCGGCTTCTTTGGCATCCGGCACCAACGCACGAATGATTTCGGTAAGGGTCGCTGCAAAACCGGTCTCGACGCTGCCGGTAAAATCGGGGGTATTGACCGCGACGACCGCAACATCGGCAAATTCCGGGTTGGCTTCCCTGAACTCCCTGACATTCCGGTGTACATCGGCGCCTTGCGTTTCCGCGAGACCGGTCGTCAAAATGGTAATCAGCGCAGGGCGGGATTTTTCGGCTATAGTTTTAATGCCTTCAACAACATTTTCGTCCGCGCCCATCACCGAGCTGCCTTGATCCATCGCCGTGCTTTGCAATGGAATCGGTTCGCGGAAGTGGCGCACGAAAAACACCTTGGCGAATGCGGTGCAGCCTTGCGAGCCGTGCAGCATCGGCATCGCGCGGTTAAAGCCCAGCGTCGCCAAAGAGCCGCCTATCGGCTGGCTGGCTTTCAGCGGATTGACCGATAGCGCCTTGTTTCTTTTCAGGATGTCAGCCATTGTTCACCTCTTCCATCACATTCAATACTGTTGATTCAAGGGGCTCCTTCTCCCTCAGGGAGAAGGCTGGGATGAGGGGGATAAAAAAAGCTTTTTTTATCATTTAAATTCCCCTCGGCAACTGCTCCCTGCGTTGCTCTACCTCCTGCATCCTTGCAGTCGTCACCCAACCCTCTCCCTCTGGAGAGGGCTTTGCACTGCTTAAGTCAGCAGTATTCACTATCTCATTTTCCCTATTTACCAAAGAGGAGGTTTTGACTTTCCACGGCGCAGGCGCTCTAACCGCCTCCCATACCGGGCTTTCAATCGTCAACGCCAGCTGGCGGACCAGTTCCAGCATGCCTTGGTAGCCTTCATAACCGAATTCGCGTTCCTGGTTAATATCCAGAAACGGAACCTTGGCTTTTAACGCGGTGTACATGTTGCGGCCGCCGGCGATCAGGATGTCGGCTTTGTAATCATGGACGATTTTCAGCAACGCCCTGGGGCTGCCGTCGTCGATCATCACCGTGTCTTCGCCCATCAGCTCGCGGATTCTGGCCTTGTCCTCTTCGGTGGATTTCTTGGTGCCGGTCGCAACTACCACCATGCCCAAATCCTGCAACGCGGAAATCACCGACCAGCTTTTTACGCCGCCGGTAAACAACAACACCCGTTTGCCTTTCAGGCGCACTTTCCACGGCTCCAGTTCCGTTCTGATCCGGGTTTCCTCACGCAGAATCAGAGCCTCGGTGCGTTCCGTTAAATCAGGGTCGTTAAGCACTCTTGCGAAATCCCGTAACGATTGGCTGGTGTCGGTTATGCCGTAATAGCTGCCTTCAAACCAAGGCGTACCGTACTTTTGCTGTAATTTGCGGGCGACATTGACCATCGCTTTGGAGCAAACCATCATATTGACTTCGGCCTTGTGCATGGTTTGCACTTCGCGGAAGCGCGCATCGCCGGACAAAGTGCACAGTATGCGCAAGCCCAGTTCATCGAACAGCGGCAACACATGCCAGAATTCACCGGCAATGTTGTATTCGCCGATCAGGTTTACGTCATGAATTTTTATTTCCGCGCGCTGGACGGTTAACGGCAAGGGATCGGGATCGCGAGTGCCGATCACATGATTAACCATTGCATCGCCGGCAATGCGGTTGCCCAGATTCTTGGTGCCGTAAAACCCGGCTGAATCGATCGGCACGACCGGAACGCCCCAGCGCTCCTCGGCGGACTTGCATACCGCATTAATATCATCGCCGACCAAGGCCGGGACGCAGGTGTTGTAAATAAACACCGCGGGCGGTGAGTAAGTATCTATCGCTTGCTTGATCGCATGGAACAGCCGTTTTTCCGAGCGCCCCATCACAATGTCCTGCTCGGTCAGGTCGGTCGTCATGCCGATGCGGTACAAATCCGCCCCGGAAGAGCGCGTACCCCGGTTGTCCCAGGAACTGCCCGCACAAGCGATAGGTCCGTGGACGATATGCGCGACATCGGCAATAGGCAGCAGCGCAATCTGCGCCCCGTCAAAAGCGCAACCGCCCGCCGAAGCGCCGGGTTTGGGCTTAGCGCAACCGGACTTTTCCTTCTTGTTATGCTCACAGGCAGGTTCGTCCAGCAGCGCGGCAATGTCTTTAGTTGATTTCATCGGTTTGACCACAATAGCTTTGTTTGATTAAGCTAAAGCAAGCGTTGTGCCATTTTGTATGGTATTGAAATTATTATAGTTATTTGATTTGTGTTTGTAGGAAAGCTTACAAAATGGGGGCATGGATATTACACGCGGGTTCATTGGAGCAATGCTGATGTGTATAGGCCAATGTTGTGGAAACAAGGCTAATGTTCATCTACGTCCAAAGCGGTATAATCTGGGGCAACTGAAAACAGGAGCCAAGACTATGAGCGCACAACCACAATACATAACAGATGCAAACGGACAAAAGTTGTCGGTGATTCTGCCAATGGCAGACTATCTGGAGCTGTTAGAGGACCTTGAAGACTTGGCAACCATTGCGGAGCGTAAAGATGAAGGCACTATTCCGCTTGAGGACGTTTTAAAAGAACTTAATCTATGACACGTTACCGCATTGAGTTTAAACAGACCGCCAAAAAAGAATTGGCGCAACTGCCGCGGCCGATAGCCGAGAAAGTGGCGGAACGCATAAAGGCGCTAGCCGACAACCCAAGACCGGATGGATGTAAAAAGCTGACCGGATCAGCATACTCATATCGAATTCGAATAAACGATTACCGCGTAGTGTATTCAATAACCGACCAGTGTCTGATAATTCAGGTTATCAAAATAGGCCACCGTAAAGACATCTATCAATAAGATGTGGAAGAGATGCTATACTAATTTTTCATTAATTAGTAATTATGGCGTCCATTATGAAATTGCCGCTTTCCCCGCCTTGTTACGAAACACTTCTTGAACAAGCCTGCGACGATAAATTCATCGGTTTTTTTAACTCAAGTTTTGGGACAACCGATACGGAAGGCCGTTATTTGCACTGGGACAAATTACGGCATTTAAAGCCACCCGAAGGCTGGACCTCGGAATACTATTGGCTGGCATTAAAATTTGCCCGAAAAAGTCTCTATAAAAAATTGCCTTTCACCAGCAAATCAGGAGAACAATTCCAGTTTTGCATGATCGATAGTATTCATAGGGATTTACACTGGATCGACCAAAATGCATCCGGTCATATCGGAATGGATAGACCGGTTAACCCACATACCCGAGACACTTATCTGGTCGGTTCTCTGATTGAGGAAGCCATCAATTCCAGTCAGCTGGAAGGCGCATCAACAACCCGAAATGTGGCGAAAGAAATGCTCAGGCAGGGTAGAAAGCCAAAAGATCACAGTGAACAGATGATCTTTAATAACTATCAGGCCATGCAATTTATTCGAGAGTATAAAGAAGAGAAATTGACGCCGGCGATGATTTTGCATTTGCATCGAATTCTTACGGAAGCAACGCTGGACGATGCTAACAAAGCAGGACAATACCGGGATGCAGGCGACGATATTCATGTGGTCGATGTCTCTGGATCAGTTTCGTTGCATACTCCGCCGGAAGCATTGGAACTGCCGGAAAGAGTCGAACGCCTATGCCAATTTGCTAATGATTTGGACGGTAAAGAATTTATCCACCCGGTAATCAGGGCGATTATCCTGCACTTTATGATCGGTTACGATCATCCGTTTGTCGACGGCAACGGCCGGACGGCGCGGGCGCTATTCTATTGGTCGATGGCGAATCAGCAATATTGGCTGATGGAGTTTATTTCCATTTCCCGAATCATTAAACAAGCCCCAGCGCAATACGGTAGGGCTTATTTGTATACCGAAACCGATGACAACGACCTGACCTATTTCATTATTCATCAGTTGGAAGTGATCAAGAAGGCGATCAATGCGTTGCATGAACATCTTGCAAAAAAGGCGGAGGAACTGCACTCCATTGAAAAACGGCTGGATGGTTCAGTTTTGCAAGGGCAATTAAATCATCGTCAGTTAGCTATCCTGCGCCATGCGCTGGATCACCCCAATGCCATTTACAATATAAAAGAACATCAGGCAGCACATAAAATCACTTATCAAACGGCACGAACGGATTTATTAAAGCTGTCAGATCAATTCAAGATCCTCAGCAAACGTAAGTACGGAAATTTATTTGTTTTTGTTGCGCCGCCCGATCTCGGTCAAGCATTGGCCGATGTTGAGAAAATTTACCAAAATGCCCTCAATAAATAGCATGACTTTTAAATCAAACTCAGGTCAGCAATGAAATTCACATGGGATGAAAACAAAAACCAGCTGAATATTCGTAAGCACGGCATTGATTTTGCCGATGCCGCTTATGTGTTTGCCGATCCTTTTGCTTTAAGCATACCGGACGATGAACATTCGGAAACGGAAGACCGTTGGCTGTTATTGGGCAAAAGTTTGAATGAACAAATGCTGTTAGTTGTTCATACCTTTCGATATGATGACGTTATTAGAATAATTTCCGCCAGAAAAGCAACGTCTACCGAGACAGCTACTTATATGAAGAGGCTTACAAAATGAAAGACGAATATGATTTTTCTAATGCCGAGCAAGGTAAATTTTATGTGCCTGTTGAGGACATTCAATTACCTATTTATTTAGATAAGGATGTTGTTCAGTACCTTAATGAAAAATGCCTGACTACACAGGGAAGTTTACAATTATTAGTCAATGATTTATTGCGTAAAGACATTGAAATCGCCAAACGAGTGGCTTCGTAAAAATAGTCGGGAATGGTGTAATGGAATTGCACTTGTTATCCAGCTCAGTGACTTAAACTTTCTAAGTCACAACTCCCAGATTCACTATTAAAGCCTCAACTTCTAACCCATCTGAAGGAACCACCGCATGAAAATCATTTCCTGGAATGTCAACGGCGTTCGCGCTGTGCAAAGCAAGGGCTTTGCCGAAACGCTGGCGCTGCTCGATGCCGACTGCATTCTATTGCAGGAAACCAAGGCCCAGGCCGACCAGATCGACAAGGCGCTTGAGGGTATCGACGGCTACCGGATTTATTCCAACTGCGCCGAACGCAAGGGTTATTCCGGCGTGACGATCTTATCCCGGAAAGAGCCGCTGCAAGTTATCAGCGACATAGGCATTGTCGAACATGACCGGGAAGGCCGCGTGATCGTCGCCGAATTCGAGAATTTTTTTCTGTTGAATGTGTATGTGCCGAATTCGGGCGATGCCTTGGCCCGGCTGGATTACCGGCAAACTTGGGACCTCGAATTCCTGGCCTATTGTCAACAGCTGCAAAGCAAGAAGCCGCTAATCGCTTGCGGCGATTTTAATGTCGCGCACCGGGAAATCGATATTGCGCGCCCTAAGCCGAATTACAATAAATCGGCCGGTTACACCCAGGTCGAAATCGACGGTTTCAGCCGGTTTCTCGACGCCGGACTGGTCGATACTTTCCGGCATTTCCATCCCGACACCGTCGCGTACAGTTGGTGGAGTTTCCGCGCCGGCGCCAGGGCAAGAAACGTCGGCTGGCGGATCGATTATGTGTTGACCAGTGAAGCACTGGTCGGCAAAGTTAAGCAGGCATTTATTCTTCCTGAGATTCACGGATCGGATCATTGCCCGGTCGGCATCGAGATTGATCTTTAAGCGATGCCTATACGCGAACAACTGATGCGCGCCCACCGCGCCGCATTGTCGGATTGCAAAAAATGCCCCGAGATGATCGGCCCGGTCGTCAGCGGGAGCCCTGTACTATCGAAGATTTTACTGATCGGCCAAGCTCCCGGCGACAAAGAAGGCGGTTTCGGTAAACCGTTTGCCTGGACGGCCGGTAAAACGATGTTCAAATGGTTTGAGCGCATCGGGCTTGATGAGGAGACTTTCCGGCAGCGCGTCTACATGGCCGCCGTGTGCCGCTGCTTTCCGGGCAAGAACCCCAAGGGCGGAGATCGTGTGCCGAGTCCGGCCGAGATCGGTAACTGCGCGGGCTGGCTGCAAGCGGAAGTCGATTTGCTTAAGCCCGAGCTGATCCTGCCGGTCGGCAAACTGGCGATCAGCCAATTGATGCCGGTCAAAAAGCTAAACGATGTGATCGGTAAGCTTCATCCCGTCACTTTCCACGGCCACCGTACAGAAGCGATCCCGTTGCCGCATCCGTCCGGTGCGTCGACTTGGCACCGGACCGAAGCGGGCCTCGCTCTGCTTGAATCGGCATTGACTATCCTGCAACAGCATCCGTCCTGGCAACACATTTGCCAAATCTCCGCAAACGCCGCCGGATTGTCGAGCAGCCGTCCGTAGAAGCCGGCGTCTTCGCCGCCCGCAACCGGATATTGGCGGGAACGGGCTATCGCTCGACTTGCGGCCGGCATGCGCTATCATGAATTGAATATGACCTTACCCGCTTATCTTGGAGAACGGACGTGAAGACCAATCAGCAGCAACCGAAATCGTCTCCACTGAGCGAGAATGCCGTGCGCGAGACGCTGAATGCTCTCTACAGCTTCGACTCGCGCCACATCTTTGCCACGCTGATCCGCCTGCTTGGCGATTTTGATATCGCCGAGGAAGCGCTGCACGAGGCTTTCAGGATTGCGCTGGAGCAATGGCCTCGTGACGGCGTGCCGGCCAATCCCAAGGCCTGGCTGGTATCGACCGGCCGCTTCAAGGCAGTCGACGGCATCCGCCGACGCGCCCGGTTTGATGTTCTGGAAGACGCAGATGCACTGGCCGATCCTTCAAGCGAAGATGCAGAAGCCTGGGATGATGAATGCCTCGAGGATGACAGCCTGCGGCTGATTTTCACCTGCTGCCACCCGGCCCTGCCGCCTGACGCGCAGGTGGCGCTGACGTTGCGCGAGGTGTGCGGCCTCGCGACGGAAGAGATTGCGCGTGCATTCCTCACGCCCGCTGCGACGCTGGCCCAGCGTATCGTGCGAGCCAAGGCGAAGATACGCGACGCGCGCATTCCCTATCAGGTACCTGGGCACGCCGAGTTGCCGGACCGGCTGGAAGCGGTACTGCGGGTAATTTATCTGGTGTTCAACGAAGGATACTCCGCCTCATCCGGTCCGTTGTTGACCCGGCACGACCTGTCGGAAGAGGCTATCCGCTTGGGAAGGCTGCTGGTCGAACTGCTGCCGGAGCCCGAAGCGCAGGGTTTGCTGGCGCTGATGCTGCTCCAGGAATCCCGCCGCGCTGCACGCAGTTCTCCGAGCGGTGAGCTGATCCTGCTGGATGACCAGGATCGCGCACTGTGGAACAGGGAACAGATCGCGGAAGGGTCGGCGCTGGTGGAACGGGCGTTGTTGTCGCAGCGGTTCGGCCTCTACACCTTGCAAGCCGCAATCGCGGCTGTGCATGCCAATGCGATGGATGCCGCCGTCACGGACTGGGCGCAAATCGCCGCCCTCTACGAGATACTGATGCGAGCCGATTCGTCGCCGGTGATCGAACTGAACCGAGCCGTGGCGGTGGCGATGCGGGACGGGCCAGCCGCCGGGCTTGATCTCGTCGACGCGATTCTCGGGCGCGGCAATCTCGCGGATTACCACTTGGCGCACGCGGTGCGGGCGGATCTGTGCCGGCGTCTGGGGAAAACGACGGAAGCCCGGGCCGCTTACGAACAGGCTCTCGTCTTGGCTCGCCAGGAGCCGGAGCGGCGCTTTCTCGAGCGCAGACTGCGCGAACTGCGGGATTGAGATAGGGATTGCCGTTATGGGCGGTGAATCGCGGAAATTCTACCCCTCATCCGATACCATTCATCGTTTGAGCCAACTGGCAAATGGCCGCATCAATCTGGGCTGCCCGGATCATGCCATACCCCAGCATTAAGCCGTTTGGTGCTGGATTCTCGTTAGCATAACGATCCAGAGAATGTAACCGGACACCATCAACGGCCGCGCGTGCAACCAGATCGTTTGCCTGCAGCGGGAGTGCCAGTTCCGCAGCAAGGTGTAGGCCAACATCGGCGCCTATCGGACGTAATCTGTCGCCGCAATGTCGGGACAAGGCCTGTAGCAGGATCGTGCGGCGCTCGGCATAGATTTTGTGCATCTTGCGGACGTGGCGGGCCAGATGTCCTTCCTCGATAAAAGCTGTCAGGGTATCTTGCGTGAGCACCGCGCAATGCCAGTCGGTGTAAGTTTTGGCCGCAATCAGCGCGCGGCGCGCCCAAGGCGGCGCGACCACAAAGCCGAGACGCAAAGCGGGAAACAGGCTTTTGGAAAAAGTACCGACATAAAACACCGATTCGTTACGATCCAGGGTTTGCAAGGCATCGAGAGGCCGACCGTTGAAGCGGAATTCGCCATCATAGTCATCCTCAATCACCACAGCGCCACGGCTCTGGGCAAAGTCCAGCAAGGCGGCCCGGCGCCTCGCCGATAGCGTAACGCCAAGCGGACTCTGGTGCGAAGGCGTGACGTAGATCACCCGGGTATCGTCCGGCAAGCGTTCGACCATCATCCCCTCGCTATCAACCGGGATGGAAACAATTCTGGCGCGGGCCGCGGCAAACGCTGCCCGTACCGGCGGATAGCCGGGCTCCTCGACGGCGAATAGCGTTTGGCCCGGTGTTACCAGTATCCGGGCCAGTAAGTCGACGGCCTGTTGCGCTCCGGCCGTCACCACCACATTCTCCGCCAGACAGGAAACCGCCCGGGAGTAGGAAATATGCTTGGTGATCGCCGCACGTAACGCTTCCCGTCCTTCCGGCTCTGCATAAGAGGCGGGCGCTTTCGACAGCGACCGCAAGGCTCTGGCCGATAATCGCCGCCAGACATGGAACGGGAATGCTGTCTTGTCGGGAAGCCCCTCCCTCAAATCGTAACGGCACGAATCAAGCCTGCTCGTAGAAAAAAGCGGCCGCGGATCGCGCCAGAATTCGTTCAGACGCGTATCGGGCAATGCGTCATTAACGGGCGACCTTAACCGTGATTGCAGCGAGGAAATGTTTGCCACATAGGTTCCAGAGCCCGGGCGAACCAGCAGGTAACCCTCGCTCAATAATAGGTCGTAGGCTGCCAATACGGTATTGCGCGATATTCCCAACGTCGCCGCCAACGTGCGCGTCGAGGGTAGGCGTAACTCCGCCTGCAAGCGGCCGTCGAGGATGGCTTCTCTCAGTTGACGATGCAGGCTACGAAGCAGATCGCCAGTTCCTTGCGGCGGCAGGGTGATTGCCAAATCGAAAAGTGGTTCCATGGTTTTTAAGAATTGTGGATCTTTTAATGTATCACTATCTTCCGTATTCTTCCAGCATATGCTGGGGCATTTGGGATGAGGTTAGGACGGATGTGGAATAGGATTGCGGGTCAGCGCTGACTGTTGCGGTAAATGGCAACCCGAATTAAACGATTTATTCAGAAAACACACAAAGGAGCTTTGAAATGTCCGAATCGCAATTTTCCAGTACAGACAATCATCCACGCAAACGCATACCGGTACTCGATACCGAGATCAGCTACGTCGATGTCGGCGTCGGCGAGCCTATCGTTTTCCTGCACGGTAATCCCACATCCTCTTATCTCTGGCGTAATATCATTCCGTTTCTCGCCAGGCACGGCCGCTGCCTTGCGCCGGATTTAGTGGGGATGGGCCAATCTGGCGCGTCGCCCAATGAGGCCTATCGGTTCACGGATCATGCGCGCTATCTCGATGCCTGGTTTGCGGCTTTGGGTCTGACGGAAAATGTCGTATTGGTACTGCACGACTGGGGCTCGGCTTTGGGCTTTTACTGGGCATACCGTCATCCGGGGCAAATTCGAGCCATCGCTTACATGGAGGCTCTGGTTCAACCCAGAAAATGGGAGGATTTTCCCCCTGGCCGCGACACCCTGTTTCGCGCATTTCGTTCCGAAAAGGGCGATAAAATGGTGCTGGCTGACAACTTTTTCGTGGAAACCGTGCTGCCGAAGAGTATTCTTCGAACGCTATCCGACCAGGAAATGGAAGCCTATCGCGCGCCGTTCAAATCGCCTGCGGCGCGGCTGCCGACGCTGATCTGGCCGCGAGAATTGCCGATTGACGGAGCGCCTGCTGATGTCGCCGAAATCGTCGAGAGCTATGGTCAGTGGCTGTCCAAGAGTTCGATCCCAAAATTGCTTGTCTCCGCCGAACCGGGCGCATTGCTGACCGACCGCGCTCTTGAGTTTTGCCGTACCTGGCCGAACCAGCAGGAAGTTTCCGTCAAGGGGATTCATTATATTCAGGAAGATTCGCCAGTCGAAATCGGTACGGCGCTACAAAAGTTCGTGCTTGGGCTTGCTAGCAGTGAAAATATTTGCCACCCAACTAAACTGTAGCGTTAAATGTCTAAAGACTGACCACTCCAAACCAAGAACACTTGATAAGGGGCAACTTGTACAAACAGTGTCCGCCGACTCATCCATCGCAGGCGGATGCAGCCAGCATTTCAACAAAGGAGTTAAAATGTCGCAAGAAAACATAATTATGGTCGGGAAGATTTATGCTGCATTCGCAATGGGAGACGTTCAAACGGTGTTCGCTTCGTTTGCTCCTGAAATTGAATGGCAGGCTGCAGAAAACTCGCCAGCGGCAAAGGGTAGCCCTTACCACGGTCTGGACGAGGTGCGCGAAGGGGTATTCATGCTTATCGGCAATGAGTTCCCCGGCCTCGAAATGAGACTGGACGAACTGCTCGATGCCGGCGATAAAGTCGTCGCACTAGGAGCGTACATCGGCAGCCGCAAATCGACTGGAAAACCCTTTCTGGCTCAGTTCGCCCATATTTGGACCATCGCAGCAGGCAAAGTGGCGAAATTCCAACACTATACGGATACTTACCAATTTGCTGAAACCGCAAAAATAGCCGATGGGAGAACATGTTGGCGTCGCCATAGGCGCGCCGAACCCATCAATTACTGGATCTGCACAAACCGGCAGGCCGCATATTTTTGAGCGCTAGAATTGAATATCGATGAACACTATTCCTCGGATTGGTAATTCCGCTGAACTTGTCAGCATTTATACCCGGAGGCCCTGCCACATATGACTGAGTTTGTTGAATATCTCCATGAAGTTTTCGATTTCTTCGGGCCTATCACCGCCCGAAAGATGTTCGGCGGGTATGGTATCTATCACAATGGATTGATGTTCGGCCTTGTGTCCGGCGACACGCTCTACCTGAAGGCGGATGCTGAGAACGCCAACCACTTTGAGAAGAATGGGTTTGGCAAGTTTGAGTACAAGAAGGGTGATAAGGTCATGAAGATGTCCTACTACCTGGCGCCAGCTGAGATCATGGAAGACCGCGAACAGGCCGCAATTTGGGCGCGTCGTTCATATGAAGCTGCATGTCGTACACAAAGCGCGAAGAAGAAAAAACCGGGTAAATATGTATGAGGTAATTCATTCCAGAGAACCGCTTTCGGCACCTTCCGGATAGAATTTTAGCTCGCCCGGTGCCGGGCATGTCGAAATCGCCCATTCCCGAACGACTATCCGATGCGAACAGTTTTTTACTAACTGGAGGAGTTGACCATGAAATACCTATGCCTGATTTGTGCCGAAACCGTAATGGAGCAGATGACAGAAGCCGTTGCAAAGAAGCACTTCGAAGAATACTCGGAATTTACCCACGCCATCAGGGATAGCGGCCACTACCTCGGCTGTAACCGGCTGCTGCCCTCCAGTGCCGCGATTACGCTGCGGGTGCGAAACGGCAAGGTCTCGATGACCGACGGCCCTTTCGCGGAAACCAAGGAACAGTTCGGCGGCTACTACCTGATCGAGGCCCGGGACCTGAACGAGGCAATACAAGTGGCTTCGCGAATCCCTGGGGCTAAGCACGGCTGCGTCGAAGTGAGGCCGGTTGCGGAGGATGAACAAACGCTGCAGGCGCTCGGATTTGCCGATGCCTCGTGTTAGCGCGAAAATATTGGCAGCGAGAGTCTTGGTAAAAAAAATTGGCGGGAATGTCGATTACGGCATCTGCCATTCGACTAACGGTGCGGGGCAATATTTTTTAATCACTCAACCCTAAAACAGGAGAATAATCATGACCACGAAAATCAAACCCATACCCGACGGTTGCCACACGTTAACCGCCTACCTGGTCGTCCAGGGTGCGGCCGATGCGCTTGACTTCTACCAAAAAGCCTTCGGCGCTACCGAGCTGTTCCGTCTTAATGCCCCCGGCGGAAAAATAGCCCACGCCGAATTCAAAATCGGCGATTCAATCTTCATGCTCTCGGACGAAAATCCGCAGTGCACCGATGTTTCGCCTAAAACACTGGGCGGAACGCCGGTCAAACTGCATCTTTATGTCACCGATACCGACGCTGTCTTTGACGCTGCGATCAAGGCGGGTGCTACGGAAACCATGCAACCCGCCAACCAATTCTGGGGCGATCGCATGGGTGCGGTGACCGATCCATTCGGCCATCACTGGCTGATTGCCACGCATGTCGAAGATGTCGAGCCGAATGAACTGCAAGGCAGAATGGAGGCTTTCTTTGCAGCGCATCGGGTTTGAGGCTACTGGCGTCCCACTTGCCGATATTTCATCTTTCAATCAATTTTTAACAGGAGCCAATATGGCTGCTCAAATTTTCGTAAATCTGCCGGTAAAAAACCTCAACCAGTCTGTGGCGTTTTTTATCAAACTCGGCTATGTATTCAATCCGCAATTTACCGACGAGACTGCCGCTTGCATGATTGTCAGCGATGACATTTTCGTCATGCTGTTGACCGAGGACAAGTTCAAGACTTTCACGCCCAAAGCAATTTGCGATGCCACGAAAAGCACGGAAGTGCTGGTGTGCCTGTCTTCCGAGAGCCGTAAAGAAGTCGATGAAATGGTGCGCAAGGCCGTCGCCGCCGGTGGAACCACTTATAACGAGCCGCAAGACCATGGCTTCATGTATGGGCATGGGTTTCAGGACCTGGATGGTCATATCTGGGAATTGGTCTACATGGAGCCGGGCGCAACATGCCAGGATTAACAATGCAATCTCAGAGATACCCATGAAATATATGTTATTGATTTACCATGAGGAACATGTGCTGGACGAGGCCGAGCGTGAAGAATGTTACGTCGAGTCCACCCAGCTTGCGCATCAGCTCAAAGCTAACGGCCAGTTTCTGGCCGCCAGCCCGTTGCAACCCGCCGCAATGGCGACCAGCGTCCGGGTGCGCGAGGGTAAACGCTTTGTGACCGACGGCCCGTTCGCGGAAACCCGCGAACAACTGGGCGGCTACTTTCTTGTCGACGCCAAGGATCTTGACGAGGCGATAGCCATAGCCGAGCGGATTCCGATGGCGCGCAAAGGTACCGTCGAAGTCCGGCCGGTGATCGAGATTGCCGGCTTGCCGATTTAATACTTTACAGGAGAAACCAATGATCAAGACCCTATTCATCGTATTGGCCGTGTTACTTGTTGCAGTGCTGATTTATGCAGCGACCAAACCCGATACTTTCCGTGTCCAGCGCTCGATCAGCGTCGAGGCGTCGCCGGAAACGATTTTTCCGCTGATCAACGATCTGCACATCATGCAGACCTGGTCGGCCTGGGAAAAAGTAGACCCCGATATGAAGAGAGCATACAGCGGCGCGGCCAGCGGCCCGGGCGCAGTGTATGAATGGGAGGGCAACAAGGAGATCGGTCAGGGGCGCATGGCGATTATCGAGTCAGCGCCGTCCAGGATTATGATCAAGATGGATTTCATCAAACCTTTCGCAGCCCAGAACACTTTGGAGTTCACGCTGCAAGCCGACGGCGGATCGACACGGGTCACGCAGGCGATTTTCGGCCCTAGCCCCTACCTCTCGAAATTGATGGGACTTGTGTGCAGCATGGACAAGATGATCGGCGGGAAGTTCGAGGAAAGCCTGGCCGGGTTGAAGGCTGTTGCCGAAAAGCAGTGACGGTTCCGAGCCGGAACAAACCGTGAGGAAGCTGTGAAATACTTATGTTTGGGTTACTTCGATCCAGAGAAAATGGATGCCCGTCCCAAGGCCGAAACCGATGCTGTCATGCGCGAATGTCAGCCCCACCTGGAGGAACTCTACAGGAGCGGCCAAGTGATCGTTGATGCCGGTCTCACCTTGGAGACCAAATGTTTGCGGCGCGTGGACGGGAAAGTGAGGATCACCGACGGCCCTTTTATTGAAACCAGGGAGATGATAGGCAGCGCATTCCTCATAGAAGCACAGGACATGGAGGAAGCGATCCGGGTGGCTTCCCTGCATCCGACCACGCAAGTGAGTGGGGGTGAGCAGTTTGGCTGGGGCATTGAAATCCGCCCTATCCACTACTTCGAGATGAGTGAACCGAAGATCTAGTTCTAGTTGCTTATTTAAATTAAATTCAGGAGTAAACCCTTATGCAAAAAATCACCCCGTTCCTGTGGTTCGATAACCAAGCCGAAGAGGCGATGAATTTTTATGTTTCTATTTTTAAGAACTCGAAGGTCTTGAGCGTCAATCGTTATGGCGATGCCGGGCCGGGACCGAAGGGCTCGGTGATGACGGCGAGTTTCGAACTTGATGGGCAAGTATTCACGGCGCTTAATGGTGGCCCGGTGTACAGGTTCTCGCCCGCCATTTCGTTTGTCGTACACTGCGAAACGCAAGCAGAGGTGGACGAATATTGGGAGAAGCTTTCCGAAGGCGGGAAAGAAAACCAATGCGCTTGGCTGGACGACAAATTTGGCGTGTCCTGGCAGATTGTTCCCAACGTCCTCATTGAATTATTGAGCGACCCTGATCCAATCAAATCGGGAAGGGTAATGCAGGCCATGCTGCAAATGAAGAAAATCGACATCGAAAAGCTAAAGCAGGCTTATGAGCAACGATAAAACAGGAAGGCATACGCTACTCTGCGTTCCTAGCTTTCGACGGGGGGGTTGAAGAAAGAGGCTCCTGCACCTTCGGCAACGTGCGGCATCCCTGCCGCACTCCTTACGGGCTATTCCCGCCGAGAGCTCCGGTACTCGGCGCGGCATACGGGATTGAATTTGTACCGCCGGCTGGTTTTCTTCGCTCCAACTGAACGATTGTTCGTTTCCACGCTCTACGTATCTTTATACGCAAGCAGCGGGAGTGCAAGCTTTGCTTGCGCTTGCAGGCGAAGCCTGCACTCCAGCGCGTTGGTGCTGACGAAAGGAAGCTCAACAATTCGGAATAGCAAATGTTGGGGTTCGTACCTCACCGCCAACCTACAAAGACTCAAACCCTCAATAAAGCCTTAGCCATTTTTTCAGAAAGTTGCTCTTCGACGAATTGCGGTTCGTTGGGTGGATAGAGTTCCACTTCATCCAGCTCGAAATTGTATTCTTTGCCTAATGCAATCAGTTCTCTGATTTTTTGTACCGCTAACAGCTTTTCCTTTAATTCAGGATCGGATTTAGCCTGTTCAGAGAAAGCTTTAATTTGTGCAATTGACATTGTGTTTACTCCTTTTGTTGAAAATGACTGCAATGCAGTTGATGAAAAATCCAGTGTTCGCTATACGCTGTAAGGCGTATCAATCCAGTCTTTAAGGACTGCGACATCGCGTTCGGGCAAGTAAGAAAAATCCCCGCTGACATCCTTAAAAACCGCTACGCCGCTGTGCGGGGAAACCAGCTTGCCTTTAACCATATAAAAGAACCAGGCAAACGGATAACCGGCCTGACGATCGAAACGGGTCAGCAGGTTATGCAGCGGGGTGCCTTTTTTGCCGCTAATGTCTTCCAGTTGCGGCAGGTTTTTTTGTTGGGTGTTGATCAGTTCAACGTTGATTATTTGTTCGCCGAAGCGCCCGGTATGCCTGAACGGCCGGACAATCCAGTCGTTGGAAAGCGCGGCTTTTTGCTGGGCGCTGCTCCGGTTCCAGTTATCCATGAATCGTTGCACCGGATGCTCTGTGATGTGGTATTTATTGATTTCGTCCATGAAAACCGGCACGTCAGTTTTACGTCGATAAGAATAACGCGACGTTCCAATGCAGAATGTTTCTACGCATTCCGGCTCCAGTGGATCAATAAATTCTTCTAAATCTTCCGGCGGATTGTGTTCGCCGACCAGCAACCGGTCCGAGGACTCATGGGTTTTATCGATGTCGATCTGGACGAACTGTTCCGCTTTACTGCCGGTTTGAACGACAAAATGCAGGGTGTTGCCGGTTTGCCGCGTGGCGATCAGCTTGTGTTCCCGTGCATGCTCAATCAGGGTTTGCAGGTTCTTGCCGCATTCGATATAGGTCCGCTCGGTCCATTCGACTAAATTATTGGCGATACGGTTGCCGTCCATATCGACAATGCCGCCCAGCCGGTACCATTCTTCGCCTGTTTTGGCTAATCGGATCGGATAGCCGGGATTCAGTGATTGGAGCTTTGATAATAATAATTCATCGTCCGGGTCGGGCAGGGTGTGCTTACAGATTTTGGCAAGCTGTTGCCCGTCGAGTTGAAAAGGTTGATCAGTCATACGCTGTTTCCTATTTCTCGTTCCCATGTGTCGCATGGGCAATGCTGGTTAATCGATCCTGAGCCGCCGCCCTGACATCCGGCTCGGGATCGTCAAGCAGACTGACTAATGCGTCGGGCGCAACGCGCTGGGCCGCGGTATAACGCACGACCCAGTCGGAATCGTTCAGCATGATAACGGCGTCATCCGGGTTCATGCGTTCGGCAACAATGCGTCTGACTTCCGGCGCATTGTCATGGGCCATCAGACCTAAGCTGACTTCGGGCAAACGCTCGGCAACAATCTTGCGCACTTGCAGGTCCTCGTCGCGAATAAACCGGAACAGGCGTCCTTCCGGCAGCCTTTTGGCTATCGTCAGCCTGACGATATAGTCTTTATCGCCGGCCATCTTTTCCAGGTCTTCGGGTGCAAGGCGGTCCGCTACGGTCATGCGCACCTCCCTGTCGGCGTCGTCGATTAACAGGTGCAGCTGGGACTGAGGGATGCGATAAGCGACTGCGCGCCTGACCACTTCATCTTCATCATCGATCATCTCAGTCAGCGCCTTTTGCGGCGCGTAGCGGGCCGCAATGGCGCGTCTTTCCCAAAACCTGTCGTGCAGATAGTGCTCGGCAAAGCCTGGGTTAACGCGAAAAAAGCGGTCGATCTGCCGCCCGCTTTCTACGAATACGCAGGTATCGCCGGGCATGCAGCGGCCCATCAGCAGGGTTTTGCCGCGAAATGGACACAGGCTGCAATCGGCAATAGGAACGCTGACAGGGTTTTCATGATCGGACATGCAATCAATTCCGTTCAGTCAGGGATGATTTCTGCAACGACAATGCCCGTTGCAACCTCATAATCATTGGTCAGGCACAGACAGTGTTCCCGGCCGTCGATTAAGTAAAGATTGAAGTCTTTATGCTCGATGACCGGCGTATTATTGGGCAAATCGTCATCCATGCAGTAGGTGAAATGGATCGGCTGATATTGCTGTCTTAGCGCCGAAACCGTGGCTTCATCGACACCCATTGTTTCGATTTTCGCCGCGATCGCGTTGACTTGCTCGGTAGTAATCATCCTGTCGCTTCCCTTTCAAAATGAAACCGGTCACTGGCTTCAACACCCATGACTTTAGCCAGCCAGGGCGGCGGTGTGCCGGCAATAACGGTTTGCAGTTGCTTGATGATGTCGGCAATGGTTTCAATGCCGGGCAGCTTCATCGGATGGATACCCAGTTTGACGATCTTTGCCGCCGCAGGGCCTCCTACCGAGGCAATATAAAGTACTTGGCAATCCTGAATCAGTTCAGCCCTGAAGGCGTTTTTATCATCCACTTCCAAACCATCCGGTATATCAGGGTTGCGGATGTCGATTAACCGGGCTTCATCGGCTGAAACCTGATAGATCAGGAATTGACTGCAAGAACCGAAATGGCCGTCAACGTTAATGCCGTCATTACTGGCACAGGCGATACGAACGGAGCCGGGCATATCGCCGTCGGTATAGGCTTGTCGTTCGGGAGCATTAAGACCGGATTTAAGAATGCTTAAGGCATGGGTCAATAAAGGCTCGTCGACATCGGCAAACTCTCCCGCTTTTGCGCTCTTGAGAGCATTAAGATCAATGCCGGCAATCTTTTGTTCGGTGAGGGGAAGGCCGATGCAATCAGTCAACACTGAAAGCAGGCGTTTGGCGTCGGTATCGGGCAGAGCGCGAGCCGCCAGCCCGATACGTAAAGCCAGTTCTCGTGAGATAGCCTGGCTGTTCATCTGTTTACGCCTCTAAAGGCAAAATGCAATTATCGACCGGGCAAACCTTGACGCACTGCGGTACGTCAAAATCACCTTCGCACTCGGTGCAGGTTTTTGCATCGATTTTAAAGACAATTTTACCCTCGGTGATCGAGTTGGTCGGACACACGGGTTCGCAGTCGCCGCATGAAATACAATCCGCTTCAACAATATATAAGGCCATGATTATTCTCCTGAATCTAAACGTTTTGCGCGCAAGGTAATGGGGAAATCCGGCTGTTCGTCCATCGGTTCGAAATAATATCTTGAACCGTCGCTGAGCAGGACTTCGCCACCCCATTTATCGGGGCTGTCGAATTCAATGGATTCGGCCACTTCTTCCAAATCTTTCTTGGGAACGTAGAAGACCAATTTGTCTTCTGCATTTTTTTTCAACATGACACTAGGCATTGAGTTCTCCGGTTACACGCATTTAAGGGGGCGGGCGATTATGGTCGCCCTCATACACATCAATTTAAGGATATTGATTCACCACGAAGGCACGAAGGACACGAAGGAACCAAAGTAGGTCTTTGTGCGTTTCCAGCGGTTGCCCTGCTCGAAATATTTCTTTCTCGTTACCACGCGCTACGTGGGAAATTTATATACATTGATGCACCACCACGAAAACACGAAGTTCACGAAGAACTAAAAGTAAAACCTTCGTGTCCTTCGTGCCTTCGTGGTGAGGTCTTTTCTAACTTAACGAATTAAATCGTAGTTATAGTCAGTTGTACCCATACCTTTGGTTTCTTTATCCAGTTGCTCCAGCACCGCATTAACCAGGGTTGTCAGCATATAAATAGCGCCTTCATAACCCATAGTCGTCATTCTGTGCAGGTGATGCCTGTCAAAGATCGGGAAACCGATGCGTATCAACGGCACTTCAAACTCTTCGCCCTTATAGAAAGTATCGCGCTGGATGAACTTGCCGTAAGAGTTGCCGATCATGAAGTCCGGTTTGTTGGTGAAGACCAATGAACGGAAATGCCACAAATCCCTGCCGATATGAACTTCGGTTTTTTGTCCGTAAGGCGAATCTTTGAGCATTTTGTCCATGGCTTTTTTCCAACGCTTGTTGGCATGGTTGCACAACACGTCAGTCGGTTCTGCACCTACTTCGAGCAGGAACTTGGTCATGCCCATCACGAAATCCGCATCGCCGTATAAGGAGAACTTCTTGCCGTGCAGCCATGCGTGCGAGTCGGTCATCATATCAACCAAACGGCCGCGTTCCAGTTCCAACGAAGCAGGGATCGGTTTGCCGGTCAGTTCGGAGATTTTCATCAGGAATGCATCGGTCCATTCCAGGCCCATCGGGATATTGATGGCTGTAGCGGGTTGATGCCAGATCGTATCGACAAACTTTTTGGTTTTCTCCAACTGCCAGGGTTGCAGCAACAGAGTATCTATCGCATTGGGCGCGTCTTTAACTTCAGCCTGGGTAGTGCCGCCTGCATACATGCGGAAAGTGCCGTCGGCAGGCGTATCCAAAACTTCGGAAGGATCGCTCAGTAATGTGTAATCAACACCCATTTCCTTCATCATGCGGTGCATGACGCGGAAGTTGCCCAGATAGGTTTCAAAGCCCGGAACCAGGTTGATCTTGCCGTTTGAACCGACTTTCTTGTCGGCCATGTGATTCAGGGTGAAATAACGCAACATGCCTTCGAACATATTGTCCCAGCCGGTGGTGTGGCTACCGACAAAGCTTGGCGTATGGGCGAAAGGCGTTGGAAACTCCTGTTCGATATGTCCGGCTTTTTTGGCGTTATTGATGAAGGCGTTTAAGTCGTCACCGATAACCTCGGCCATACAGGTTGTCGATACGGCAATGATGTCAGGCTTATACAAGGCTTTGGCGTTTTCAAGGCCCGCCATCATGTTTTTCTGACCACCAAATACCGCCGCATCTTCGGTCATCGAGTCTGAAACGCAGGCAACAGGTTCTTTGAAATGACGGTTGAAATAGGTACGGAAATAAGCGACGCAGCCTTGCGAGCCATGTACATAAGGCATGGTTTTTTCGAAACCCAGCGCACAAAGCACGGCGCCTAAGGGTTGGCAGGCTTTAGCCGGGTTTACGGTTAACGCTTCACGGTTAAAATTGAGTTCCTGGTATTCCTTAGTGGTGGTCCACTGAAATACTTCGTCAATTTTTTCCTGGGGGTGACGCTCCTCATAAGCTTCACGTTTGTTTGCCAGGCTTTCCTTGTATTCATCGTTGCGGAATAAAGGATAGCTCGGTTGTATGTTTTCGACTTCTTGACTCATGATAATCTCCTACGCGCCACTAATCTGTGGACGACGGTTGAAGGAAAAATATTGTATTTGGGTGGGCATTTACATAATTACTAAGAGTAAAAGCCCCTTCTCCCTCAGGGAGAAGGTTGGGATGAGGGGATATAAATAGTTTTTTCCTTATTTAATTTCCCCTTGGCAAGTGTTCCTGCGTTGCTCTGCCTCCTGCATCCTTGCAGTCGTCACCCAACCCTCTCCTTCTGGAGAGAGCTTTTTTGTCCCCTACACAAAATTAAGCGCTTGCAGCGACTGCTACGTCTGAACTCTCAGCTGTTTTCCAAGGTGCTTTCACCTGTTTCCAGCAAGGATTATTCAGTGTCATGTCCATATCGCGGGCGAAGATGGCAAAGCCGTCATAACCGTGATAAGGGCCGGAATAATCCCAGGAATGCATTTGCCGGAACGGAATGCCCATTTTTTGGAAAATGTACTTTTCCTTGATGCCGGAACCGATCAGGTCAGGCTGGACTTTCTTGACGAACTCTTCAAATTCATAGCCGGTCACGTCGTCATAAATCAACGTCGCATTGCCCATTTCTTTGATCGTGCGGTCGTAGTCGTCGTTGTGACCGAATTCATAACCGGTACCGACCACTTCCATGCCCAAATCCTCATACGCGCCGATCACATGACGCGGACGCAAGCCGCCGACATACAACATCACGCGCTTGCCTTGCAGACGCGGTTTGTATTTGGCGATAACCGCATCGTACTCAGCCTGATATTTGGCGATAACTTTTTCAGCGCCCGCTTGAATTGTTTCATCGAATAACGCGGCAATCTTGCGTAACGATTCGGCAATTTTGGTGGGGCCGAAGAAGTTGTACTCGATCCAGGGGATTTTGTATTTTTCTTCCATGTGCCGCGCAATGTAGTTCATCGAGCGGTAGCAATGGATCAAATTCAGTTTCACCTTGGGCGTTTTTTCCATTTCCGCAATGGTACCGTCGCCGGACCATTGAGCAACGACACGCAAGCCCATTTCTTCGAGCAAAGTACGCGAAGCCCAGGCATCGCCGCCGATGTTGTAATCGCCGATCACCGCGACATCATAAGGTGTTGTGGCAAAGCTTTCGTCGCCGTCACGGTTTTCCAATACCCAGTCGCGAATCGCATCGTTAGCAATGTGATGGCCCAGCGATTGGGAAACGCCGCGAAAACCTTCGCAACGAACCGGCACCACAGGTTTGTTGATTTCCTTGTTGGCTTTTTTGGCGACCGCTTCAATATCGTCCCCAATCAAACCGATCGGGCATTCCGATTGAATACTGATGCCTTTGTTTAATGGAAACAATTCTTCGATTTCAGTCATGATTTTGGCCAGCTTTTTATCGCCGCCGAAAACAATGTCTTTCTCCTGAAAGTCGGAAGTAAAGTTCATCGTGCCGAAGGTATTGATGCCGGTAGTGCCGACATAATAGTTGCGGCGACCGGCGCGCGAGTACTGTCCGCAACCGACCGGGCCGTGCGAGATATGAATCATATCTTTAATCGGACCCCAAACCACGCCCTTGGAGCCCGCGTAAGCGCAACCGCGAATGGTCATTACGCCGGGCTGGGATTTACGGTTTGAAGTAATACATTTATTCGATTTTTCCAAAGACTGATCGTTAACCGCCAAATGCTTGGCACGATCTTTCCTTGCTTGTTCGGGATAGACTTCCAGCACTTCTTGAATAAGCGCTTCGGTCTCTTCTTTTGTTAGAGCAGCCATGAGTATCTCCTACTTGTGCCGTGGGTAATCCCCCAACAGACAGGTTTTAGGATGGGAATCCGTAGAGACGCGATTTATCGCGTCTCTACGTTGGTCATTTATTAAGCGGTTGCTTCAGCGGCCGCAGTTACACCGATAATCGATTCGTCTTCCTGGTCGATAATGCCGAATTCCATCATCAATTCTTCCAGCTCATCCATCGTGATGGGCGTAGGGATGATGAAGTTCTTGTTATCGCGAATTTTCATAGCCAATTGACGGTATTCGTCGGCTTGTTTGGCTTGTGGTTCGTATTCGATAACGGTCATACGACGAATTTCAGCGCGTTGTACAACGTTGTCGCGCGGTACAAAGTGAATCATTGTGGTGCCGATTTTTGCAGCCAGTGCCGAGATCAATTCATCTTCACGCGCAGTTTCGCGTGAGTTACAAATCAAACCGGCCAAACGCACACTGCCTGAGTTGGCGTATTTCACAATACCCTTGGCAATGTTATTGGCGGCATACATCGCCATCATTTCGCCCGAGCAGACGATGTAAATTTCTTGCGCCTTGTTTTCACGGATTGGCATGGCAAAACCACCACACACAACATCCCCAAGTACATCATAAAAAACGAAGTCAAGTTCATCGTCATAAGCACCTTCTTCTTCAAGGAAGTTAATCGCTGTAATTACACCGCGACCCGCGCAACCGACGCCGGGCTCTGGACCGCCTGATTCGACGCATTTGATGCCGCCGTATCCGACTTTCAATACATCTTCGAGTTCCAAATCTTCAACGCTGCCAGCTTCGGCAGCCAAGCTCATAATGGTGGTTTGGGCTTTTGCATGAAGGATTAAACGGGTAGAGTCGGCTTTTGGATCGCAACCGACGATCATCACTTTGTTGCCTAATTCTGCCAACGCAGAAACCAGGTTTTGAGTTGTAGTGGACTTACCAATTCCACCTTTACCGTATATTGCACATTGACGTAATGCCATGATCTTCTCCTCTTATTAGGACGTTGTTGTTGATGACATTAGGGATTAAGCAAGGGGTGTGCCATAAGCCAAAATATAGCTTATCCTATTGAATTATATTGGTTATTTTTATTGTTTGTTAGCGTGGTCAGCGTTGTGTTTCAAACATTTTGTTATGTTCTGTAGGCTTAGTAACAGTGCGGTTATTCGACGTTGTTCGAAAATATTCGTTTACCACGAAGGCACGAAGGACACGAAGTTTTATCATTGCAGTTTAGGAGGTTCCTGCGTTGGACTCGGCAGTGACAGAGCGCGGGCCGATGTCGTTTAAAGTTGCAGCGGCTATTCTATAGATAGGCAAGTGTAATGAAGATTTTGTGCTTGTAGAGGGGGGTTAATTGATAGAGGGTTGTTACAAACACTACAAAATACCAGCAGTGCTTCTTTAATGAATATGTCTTTTAAGTTTATTTAAATCAATTACTTATATTGTTTGTAAGAAACCGTTAAAAACTGGATTAAATATTGCTTAAGTACAAGGATACATGTACTTAATAATGGAGTTTGCAATGTCTTCTACTGATTTTTCTGAAATACTGGATGGGTTGTACGATAACAAAGTCGTACCTTACTTGGGGCCGGGCGCGCTTTTCGATGCAACCAATAAGCAAACCGGAGCACCGATGCCTGCCGACAGCAACAGCCTGATTTTGGCTATGAATAACGGCAATCCGATGGCGCCCAAACTGATGTATGAGTTTCCCAGGGCGGCGATGAATCAGGAGCTAAAAAGAGGCAGGAATTTTCTGGGCCAGTTTCTGACCAAGCTTTATGGCGAGACCGAATATACGCGTGCAGCCGTACATGATTGGCTGGCGGAATGGCGGCCTGCGTATGTCATCGACATAAACAGGGATACCCAATTGCAGGATACCTATTCCGATGAAGAGCATACGCTGATTGTCGGGGTCGCAAGAATCAGCGCCAGCCAGTTCCGCTTTAAAATCTATCACTTCGACGGCAGCGATTATTTCGAAATACCCCAGGAACAGGTCGATCATAGATTTCCCATTTTATTTAAACCGATGGGTACGCCTAGGCCGGAAGCCAACTATATCGCTTCCGATGCCGATTATGTCGATTACATCACCGAGTTAATGGGAGGCTTTGCGATCCCCGATTTCCTTAAAGAGTACCGCAAGGGCAAACAATACCTGTTTATAGGCGTGCCGCTGAACAGGGACTCGGAACGCATGGTGATGAGCGACATCGTTTATGGTGCGGCAGAGAAAAAAGGATGGGTCTTAAACAAGAACCCGACCGATAAAGAAATACGCTATTGTAAAAAAATAGGTCTGGAAATCCTGGATGTGGATGTTGAAGAACTACTGGCTACCGTGCTTGTCTAATGAACCAGTCCGACACATTCGCCAATCACCGTCTGCTGCTTTACTACAAAGGCGACATCAGCGCCTTGATTCTGTTCGCCCAGCACGGCAACGGCAGCGTCTGCTTTCCTGAGTCGCTGCCTGCGTTGTCCAGCGCACTGGAGCCTGAAGAGTTTAAGCCTGGCAAAGTCAGCACGCATCCGGCCGTGCTGGTCAACGCGATCAACCGGCTGCTGCAACTGGACAACGACCTGCTGCGCGTCGAACCGGAATTCAGCGAACAAATCGACGCTCCCGGCGGCATTATCACCGTCCACATGGCGCGCTTCATGCTGCTCGACCCTCCGCACAAACTGATGCAAAGCCGGGACTGCCGGATGAGAACCTTGCCGGAACTGCGCGGCAGGCCGCCTGCGGAAATGGAGCTGTTGCGCCGCGCCTATACCAAGGTAATGTAGGTTTTAGGTGTTTGACTTCATGGACATGGGCTTTGATGAGTCCTGCGAACCAATAGCATCGGGGCCGTATATACCGGATGCCGGGGAGTGCATGCGTTGCGGCATCTGCATTAGCAGTTGCCCGACTTTTCGATTGTTCCAGATCGATCAAGAAACCCCACGCCGACGCATCCGCACGATCAGCAAGATTCTGGTTGAAAACCTGCCGATCAGCGCCGAGGAGCGCATGCATCTGGATAACTGCGTACAATGCCGGGCCTGCGAAACCGTTTGCCCAAGCAGGATGGCTTATGGACAGTTATTCGATCAGGCCCAGGCCGGGTTAAAGATTAATCCGGGATGGTTGGCGAAACTGGCGTTCGGCTTGATTGAACGCAAGCGTTGGCGGACGCGGCTAATGCCGTTGCTTGCGGTATACCTGAAATCGGGCCTGCAAAAACCGTTGCGAAGCACCGGCTTGCTGAAGAAACTGCATTTGGCGGATGCCGAAGCCTTGATGGTTAAACCGGCATTGCAGGCATTGGCTGTTTCTTATCCTGCCGGCGGCGCGAAACGCGGCAGGGTCGCACTGTTCACCGGTTGTATCGCCGAACATTTCGACCGCGAGACCTTGCAGGCGGCGATCAAGCTGCTTAACGCGATAGGCTACGAGGTGCTGGTGCCGCCGAAGCAAGGCTGCTGCGGGGCGATACACCAGCACAACGGCCAGTCCGCCGCCGGGTTGATGGACAACAATATCCGTGTTTTCAACGCGCTGGACGTCGACGCCGTGCTGCACACGGCTACCGGTTGCGGGGCGATGTTAAGCGAGTATCAAACTGATGATGAAGCGGGACAGCTGTTCCGGCAGCGCCTGTGCGACATCAGCGATTTTTTGCTGAAACACTGGCCGGACGATCTGCAACTGAGCGCATCTACGCTGAAAGTCGCAGTACACGAGCCATGCAGCCAGCGCAACGTCCTTAAAAACCAGCAAGCCGTTTATGCGCTGCTGCAAAAAATCCCCGGCCTCAGCATAGCCCCGTTGCCCGATAACCCCATCTGCTGCGGGGCGGGCGGCAGCTACATGCTGACTCATCCGGGCAATGCCGGACAGCTGCGGGCTTTAAAACAGCAAGCCATCACCGCTGCCTCGGCGGATGTTGTCGTCAGCGGTAATTTTGGTTGCGCGGTTTTTCTTGGCGCCAATCAGGGCAGGGTAGAGCATCCTTTACAGCTGTTGGCCCGGCAGTTGCCGGTCACGTAGTGATGCTTAACAAATCAGCGTAAATTCTGGGCGAGCAAACCGGCATTGCCGCCTATCGCAGCGGTATTGGTTGTGACGGTCTGCTCGATAACGAAACGACGCAAATAATCGGGGCCGCCGGCTTTCGGGCCGGTGCCGGAAAGCCCCATACCGCCGAAAGGCTGTACGCCGACCACCGCGCCGATCATATTCCGGTTGACATAGATATTGCCGACTTTTACGTTCTGCCGGATGGTATTGACGAAGGCGTCTATTCGGCTGTGGATGCCCAGCGTCAATCCGTAGCCGGTCGCATTGACAGCGCTGATGACTTGGTCGAGTTCCGATTCGCGGTAGCGGATCAGGTGCAATATTGGCCCGAATACTTCCCGGTTCAATTGCGATAACGACTGTAGTTCTACCAGGCTGGGCGGGAAAAAACTGCCTTGTTTCAAACCGTCCGGCAGCGGCAGCTGATAAAGCAGCTGTGCGCGCATGGCTTCCAGATGCGCGGACAATGGCGATAGTGCGGCATTGTCGATGATCGGGCCGATGTCGGCTTGATAGGCGCCGGGATTGCCGATGGTTAATTCCTGCATCGCGCCGACCAACATCGCGATGGTTTGACCGGCAATGTCCTCCTGCACGAATAAAACCCGCAACGCGGAACAACGCTGTCCGGCGCTGTTGAAAGCCGAGATCACGGCATCCTGCACCAGTTGTTCAAGCAACGCCGAGCTGTCTGCAATCATCACATTCTGTCCGCCGGTTTCGGCAATCAGCGGCACAATAGTCTGATGGTGCCGGGCCAATTGCAGGTTAATGGACTGCGCCGTCGCGGTGGAGCCGGTGAACACAACACCGGCAACTCGGGGATCGGGAAGCAGGTGCTGTCCAAATACGCTGCCGCTCACCGGCAAAAACTGCAACGCCGGTTCGGGGATGCCGGCCTGATGCAATAACCGGATGCAGCGCATCGCGGTCAATGCGGTTTGGCTGGCAGGTTTGGCGATAACGGTATTACCGGCGGCAAGCGCCGCGGCTATCTGGCCGATAAAAATCGCGATCGGGAAATTCCACGGGCTGATGCAGACATAGACGCCGCGGCCGTAATGATAGAGCAGGTTTTCCTCGCCGGTAGGGCCGGGCAGCCTGACCGGTTCGCCGAACAAGTCCAACGCGGACTGGGCGTAATAGCGGCAAAAATCGACGGCCTCCCTGACTTCCGCCAACGCGTCTTTAATCGTGCGCCCGCCTTCCCGACTGCACAAAGATACCAGTTCCAGACGATGTATTTCCAGAAGATCGGCGGCCTGCTTCAAATACCCGGCGCGTTTTGCAACAGGGCAAAGCCGCCAGTCGGGAAATGCCTCGGACGCGCCGCTTAGCGCCTCTTCAATAACTTCCGGTTCCGCGAAAATCACAGATCCGACAATTAATCGGTTATCGTAGGGATTGACGATCAGGCGCTCCTTACCGGAACACGGCCTGCCGTTTATTAGCGGCATTGCGGTCCAGTGTTTGGCCGCCAATGCATCCAGATCTTGCCGCAACGATTCCAGCTGCTCGGGGTCGGCCAAATTCAAGCCGGAAGAATTAAGCCGTTGTTCGCCGAACAAATTGCGGGGCAATGCGATTGACGATTGCGTAGACGATGTTGCCGCCGCTACCGGATCGCTAACCAGGTCGGCGACGCTTATATCGGGATGACTGATCTGATTGATGAACGACGTATTGGCGCCGTTTTCCAGCAAGCGCCTGACCAGATAAGGCAGTAGCTGACGGTAATCGCCGACCGGCGCATAAACGCGGCACGGAATCTGCCAGTTTTGAACTTCGATAATTTCCCGGTACAGCGGCTCGCCCATGCCGTGCAAACGCTGGAATTCATAACCCGGATGTTGCAGGCCGAATTGATGGACAGCTGCGACGGTATGCGCGTTATGGCTGGCGAACTGGGGATAAAATACGTCCGGTCTGGACAGGATAAACTGCGCGCAGGCCAGATAAGACAAGTCGGTCGCCGACTTATGGGTGAATACCGGATAATCGCTCAGGCCGTTTTCCTGAGCCCGTTTTATTTCGCTGTCCCAGTAAGCGCCTTTGACCAGGCGCAACGGGATCTTCTTATGTCGGTATTCGGCTAATCCGGCCAGCCAGAGGAGCACCGGCAGCGCTCTTTTTTGATAGGCCTGCACGGCCAAACCCAGTCCCGGCCAAGCGTTTAAATCGGGATGGTTAAAAACCGCGGCAAAAATATCGAGCGACATGTCCAGGCGTTCGGACTCTTCCGCATCGACCGTGATCGCAATATTGGCCTCGCGGGCTGTCTGCGCCAGCGCCAGCAGTCTGTCGCTCAATTCCTTGACCGCACGGATATGCTGCAAGGGTTCGTAACGGGGGCATAGCGCCGATAATTTAATCGATATGCCCGGATTGGCGTGAATATCGGCAGAGATTGCATGTCCAGCCAGCGCATTAATAGCCGAGCGATACGCCTTGAGATAATGTTCGGCATCGGCCTGCGTCAACGCCGCTTCCCCGAGCCTATCGAAAGAGTAGCGAAACACGGGGTCCTGTCCGCTGCGGCGAATGGCATTCTGTACGGATTCCGCAAACACGAACTGCATCGCCAGATGCTGCATGGCCTGCTTTATTGCGGTGCGTATCAACGGCGCTTCGATGCGGGACAACAGTTGTTCGAAGACTTGCGGCCCATGATGCGCAGCCTCCAGGTCCCCGGCAAACAGCAGCGCTTTGGTGGCTAAATTGACCAGCGGGGAGCAGCTATGCTGCAAATGACGTTGCCAGTCTGCGGCGGTGAGCTTTTCCTGTAAAAACAGATCTTGGGTGCGGCTGTCGGGGATGCGCAGCAAGGCTTCGGCAATCCCCATTAAAACAACGCCCTCATCAGAATTAAGCCGGTATTCCTGAAGGAAGGCTTCAATCGCGGTTTGTTGGTGCTTTTTTGCTCTGACTGCGGTGACCAGCGTTTCTGCGCAGTCGCCGATAGGCGTTGGATCGTAACCGTGCAGTGCAGCTGATAATTCAGGGATGAGCTGTTTCTGATCGGCCAGATAAGCCCGGTTAACGGCTTTTCGTAATTCGGCTAAAGATTGTTGAGTCATAGAGACTAGCCCGATAGCAAGTATCTCCAGTCTCTTGGCGGGTAGCTTGTGAAACCGGAATTGGATCAAGGAAAGTGATTTCATTGTTCCATAGCAGGCGCTCAAGTCAATTTCTTTTGTGATTGCGCAATTATGGGGCTGGTTGGTCCGCTGTTTGTGATCGAAACGGAATGAGCCGGCTAATGACGGAAATTTTGCCGTCTAATGCGGCTTCAGCGGTCAATTTCAGGCATAAAAAACGCCCCATTAAGGGGCGTTCTGTATTGCAGCAGGGGCGGACGGCGTGTATCGCCCGTCTCTTTTTACAAGCTGTAGTACATATCGTATTCAGCAGGATGTGTGCTCATGCGAACACGGGTCACTTCTTCCATTTTCAGCGCAATAAAGCCGTCAATAGCGTCGTCAGTGAAAACACCGCCGCGAGTCAAGAATTCACGGTCTTTGTCCAGAGCGTCCAATGCTTGGTCGAATGAGTGGCAAACTTGCGGGATGTTTCTTGCTTCTTCGACAGGCAAGTCGTACAAATCTTTATCCATTGCATCGCCAGGATGGATTTTGTTTTGAATACCGTCCAAACCGGCCATCATCATGGCTGAGAACGCCAGATAAGGGTTTGCAGTCGAGTCAGGGAAACGAACTTCGATACGACGGCCTTTTGGGTTGTTGACAAAAGGAATACGGATGGAAGCCGAACGGTTGCGTGCGGAGTAAGCCAGCATAACAGGCGCTTCAAAACCGGGAACCAGACGTTTGTAGCTGTTGGTTGATGAGTTGGTGAAAGCGTTCAATGCCTTAGCGTGTTTGATGATGCCGCCGATGTAGAACAGAGCGGTTTCAGACAGGCCGCCGTACAAATCGCCAGTGAACAGGTTAACGCCGTCTTTAGCTAAAGATTGGTGTACGTGCATGCCGCTGCCGTTGTCGCCAACCAGTGGTTTAGGCATGAAAGTGGCTGTTTTGCCGTAGGCGTGTGCAATATTGGCGACGACATATTTCAATTCCAGAACTTCGTCGGCTTTTTTGACCAGTGTGTTGAACTTCACGCCGATTTCGCACTGACCGGCGGTCGCTACTTCGTGATGGTGAACTTCAGTCACTTGGCCCATTTCTTCCAGCGTCAAGCACATTGCAGAACGCATGTCTTGGAAAGAGTCGACAGGAGGCACGGGGAAATAGCCGCCTTTAACGCCGGGACGGTGGCCGGTGTTGCCGTCTGGATAAACTTTTTCTGAGTTCCAGCCCGCTTCTTCTGAATCGACTTTGTAGAAAGAGCCGCTCATATCGGTGCCCCAACGGACATCGTCAAAGATAAAAAATTCGTTTTCAGGGCCGAAAAACGCTGTGTCTGCAATGCCGGTTGATTTCAGGTAAGCTTCTGCGCGTTTGGCGATAGAGCGTGGGTCGCGTTCGTAACCTTGCATGTTTTTGGGTTCAATGATGTCGCAACGCAAGATCAATGTGTTGTCATCAAAGAATGGATCCATAACCGCTGTGGATGGATCAGGCATTAAGATCATGTCCGATTCGTTGATGTGTTTCCAGCCTGCAACTGAAGAGCCGTCAAACATGTTGCCTTCTTCAAAGGTATCTTCATCGATAGTATGAGCAGGGAATGTTACATGTTGTTCTTTTCCACGGGTGTCACAAAAACGAAAATCGACGAATTTGACGTCGTTTTCTTTGATCAATTTAAGTACTTTTGCTGCAGACATTTATGTTGTCTCCTGGAGATATAGGTTATATGGAATCTGGGTTTTATACCAAGCGGGAGTAACGATACCATTTTTTTTGTTGGATTAGCCACTAAAAAAATAGCCGACAAGACGCGGCGATCTTATTAGTATACTGGGTGCAATTTTTTGCTCTTTTATGGTGCATGATTGGGCGGGTTTGACCGGTAATCGTGCAATTCATTCACGGCTTGTTGCGTTAAAGCCAATAATATTGGCATAAATACAACTGGCATCATCTTTGCTAATATTTTGTCGAGTATCGAATATTGTGCATTGAATGTAATCAACGAGGAGTTATTTATGAAGAACCATTTTACCCCTGATTGTTTTGGGCTGAAGCCGTTAGCGCTGGGTTTGGCGTTAATTTCCGCGATGGGGGCGGCAGAGGCGAAGAGTCTGACAGAAGCAACTACTCTATTGGAAACCGTAGGCGATCCCAATGAAAGCCAGTTCATGAAAAAATGGGGGCTGAAAGTCGGCGGTTGGGCCAATGCCGGTATTACTTATAATGCGGCGAATCCTGACAATAATTTCAACGGCCCGGTGACATTTGGCGACCGTGCCGGCGAAGTGCAGTTGAATCAGTTGAATTTGTTCGTGCAACGGGCTGTGGCTACAGAAGGCGATGCCTGGGATTTCGGCGGACGTTTCGATGCGATGTTCGGAACGGATTCTATTTTCACTCAAGCCTACGGTGTGCCTTCATTTGATGTGAATTCCGGGGTACCTATGAATAGAAGCACATGGGATCTTAACTTTCTCGGTAGCAATGACAATCGTTTTTACGATATTGCGCTTCCGCAAGCTTATGCCGAAGCTTATGCGCCTATCGGTAACGGCTTGAACATCAAGGCCGGTCATTTTTATACGCCGATCGGTTACGAGACGGTTCCTGCGCCCGATAACTTTTTCTACACCCATGCCTACACCATGCAGTATGGCGAACCGTTTACCCATACCGGCGTGATGGGTAATTACACGGTCGATAACAACTGGGCGGTTATGGGCGGCGCCGTCACCGGCAGCGCGACCGGCGGCTGGGATGGCGGCTGGGACAAACAACTCGGTAACTGGGGCGGTCTCGGCGGCGTCACCTGGACCAGCGATGACAAAGGTACGTCGGCCAATGTCAGCAGCACGTTCAGCGGTACCTCTGAACACAGCAGTCAGGCCTGGGCTTTATACAGCGTGGTGTTGAAACACAACATTACCGACAAAACACATTTGATGATGCAACATGACCACGGCTTCGCCAATGGCATCTTATTGGGTGGCGTTTCTACGGATACCGAATGGTATGGCCTTAACACGCATTTGACCTATGACGTTAAGGATAATCTGACAGCGGGTTTGCGTGGTGAGTGGTTCCGCGATCAAAACGGTTTCAGGGTTTGTTCGCCGGGGCGTGTAGCCGCTGCGACCGATAATTCCTTAAATAGTCATGCGATTGGAGGCGCTACGAATAACAGCACCTGTAACGCCGCCAGCTATTACGCGATTACTGCGGGTATCAACTGGAAGCCGGTGAAATGGCTGAATGTTCGGCCGAACGTCCGCTATGACTGGGTCGATGGTACGACAGCCACAGGTGGCTACCGCCCATTCGGCAATAACAAAGAAGATCAGTTCCTGTTCTCCAGCGATTTTGTAGTCAACTTTTAAATCAATCCGCGCAACAGGGATGTTGCTCGAAACGATAAAAAATGCGCCATTAGGGCGCATTTTTTTTGTCCGCACAGGCGACGATAAGCTACGGTAACGCCATTAAAGCCGGCTTAATTCTACGTTGTTAGATTATACGCAAGCTCGTCATGCCCGCCGCCGGGCAACGGGTATCCAATGGCATGGATGGGAAGCTTGAATTCATCCATGGATCCTGGATTCCGGCACAAATCCGTCTGGAACGGATTTGCATTAACCCGAAGGGTGTCAGGCAGGATAGCCTGACATGAATCCCTGCCGGAATGACGATCCTGGATATGTGTGTTCATTAAATATGACAAAGTAGAATTTAAAAAGCCATGTTTGCCGGATTGATTTCAGCTGCTCACATTTGGGCAATTTGAAGGTGTTGTTTTTTTATTGACGCGGTTTCTCTAAAGAGGGCGTTCTCAAGTCAACGGGGCACGGAACAAATCGCTTTCGTTGATGGGTTCGGCAAGGATCACCGGGAGGCGAAGCCGAAGAGCTCGCCGCGAGCGTAATCAATACTTTAACGTTTCGTGCTGAGCCTGTCGGAGGACTAAAGCGGCGGCCGAAGAGAGGGGCGGTCATACCTTATATATAGTATCGATTAAAAATTAAATCTGCGCGCACTACTTCGGTTCAAGAAATTATTCCAAGAGCCATTATGGTGCGTATTTGGCTTGGATAACGCGAGTGTGGGCCATGCAGGCAAGGCTATTTCCGGCAGCTCAGGCTTGGCACAGTCTATGCTTTATAAAAATCGACAAGTAACTTAACTAGAGGTGTTGTATATGAAACTGATAACCGCAGTTGTTAAACCTTTTAAGCTGGACGATGTCCGCGAGGCGCTTTCAGATATAGGGGTTTCAGGTGTCACTGTAACTGAAGTAAAGGGATTTGGTCGCCAAAAAGGACATACTGAGTTGTATCGGGGTGCAGAGTATGTAGTTGATTTTCTACCCAAAGCCAAAATTGAAGTGGCTGTGGCTGACAATATGCTTGAGCAGGCCGTAGAGGCTATCACCAAAGCGGCCAATACCAGCAAAATAGGTGACGGTAAAATTTTTGTAACCGATTTAGAGCAGGTTGTCCGGATTCGTACCGGGGAAACAGGCGAAGAAGCGCTTTAATATTAGGGGGAACTATGAAACAACTTTTAACTACCTTCATCCTGTTTGCTTTGCTCGGTTATGCAGGATTTTCTTTTGCCGATGCTGCTGTTCCGGTTCCACCTGCCGCCAATAAAGGCGATACGGCGTGGATGATCGTCGCGACCGTGCTGGTTACTCTGATGGTCATACCTGGCTTGGCACTGTTCTACGGCGGCATGGTGCGGGCCAAGAACATGCTGTCCATGTTGATGCAAGTGTTTGTAATCTTCTCGATGATGGCCATCTTGTGGGCGATTTACGGTTACAGCATCGCATTTACCGAAGGTACCGCCTTCTTTGGCGGCTTTAGCAAGATGTTTCTTAAAGGCATAACGCCGGATTCGCTTGCGGCGACTTTCAGTAAAGGCGTCTATGTCCCTGAGTATATTTACGTTGCGTTCCAGTTGACTTTCTCGGCCATTACGCCGGCGCTGATCGTTGGCGCTTTTGCCGAGCGGGTTAAGTTTTCGGCGGTGTTGTTGTTTATGTTCATCTGGTTCACGTTCTCCTACCTGCCGATGGCGCATATGGTTTGGTATTGGACCGGTCCCGATGCTTATACTGACGCTGCGGCGGCTGAAGCGGCCGGCGCAACGGCGGGATTTTTGTTCCAAAAAGGTGCGCTGGATTTCGCCGGCGGCACGGTCGTGCATATCAACGCCGGTATCGCCGGATTGATAGGTTGTTTGATGATAGGCAAACGCATCGGTTACAAAAAGGAATCGTTGGCGCCGCACAGTGTGACCATGACCATGATTGGCGCTTCTTTATTGTGGGTCGGCTGGTTTGGCTTTAACGTTGGTTCCGGTCTGGAAGCCAACGGTCTTGCCGGCTTGGTTTTCATAAACACGCTACTGGCCAGCGCGGCCGCGACTCTTGCCTGGGTAGGGGCGGAATGGCTGTTGCGCGGCAAACCCAGCATGTTGGGCGGAGCTTCCGGCGCGGTTGCAGGTCTTGTCGCCATTACGCCGGCTTGCGGCTGGTCAGGCCCGATGGGTGCTATTTTGTTAGGCTTAGTCGCCGGCGCAATTTGTTTCTGGGCGGTAACCAGCCTGAAAAGCGCGCTGGGTTATGACGACTCTCTGGACGCTTTCGGTGTTCACGGTATCGGCGGCATTATCGGTGCGTTGGGTACCGGCATTGTCGCCAGTCCGGCACTGGGCGGCACCGGCGTTTGGGATTATGTTGCCAACGGCGTGGCCGAATACAGCATGATCGGTCAAATCACGAGCCAGGCTTGGGGCGTGGGCGTCTGTATCGTCTGGTCCGCGGTAGTATCCTTTATCGCTTACAAGATCGTGGATATGTCGATCGGGCTTCGCGTTAGCGAAGAAGTTGAGCGTGAAGGGCTTGATATTTCCGAGCATGGAGAAACAGCGTATCACCTTTAGTTTAATGATGAGCTGTACTTAAAAAATAAGTCTTTCGAGAAAAGACGGGCGCTTAATGCGCCCGTTTTTGCGTTTAAAAAACGCCGGTAGGATAGAAAAAATACGTTAGGTTGGCGTTTTTATCCGGTCTATCAATTGTATGTTGATTGATAATTCACTATGATTGCAGCCGATTACCATACTTTTTGCTATCTAATTGAGAGAGAACATGAAATTAATAACAGCGATCATTAAACCGTTCAAAATGGATGATGTCCGAGAAGCATTATCTGAAATTGGCGTTGCCGGCGTTACTGCAACCGAAGTAAAAGGTTTCGGCCGCCAGAAAGGCCACACCGAGTTGTACCGGGGTGCCGAATATGTGGTCGATTTTTTGCCCAAAGTTAAGCTGGAAATTGCTGTCGCCGACGATGTGGTTGATAAAGCCGTCGAGACCATCGTTAACGCAGCCAATACCGGAAAAATCGGTGACGGAAAAATATTTGTATCTAATTTGGAACAAGTCATTCGCATCAGAACGGGTGAAACCGGAGAAGATGCCATATAGACGCCTTATAAAGGGCGCAAGGGAAAAAAATGTTGTTGAGAATAATAAATAGAAGGCTGTTTTTAGGCCTCATGCTGTTACCCGATCTGGCTTTTGCGGATCAATTAAATCAGGCTAATACGGCTTGGGTTTTAACATCGACAGCTCTGGTTTTGTTTATGACCCTACCGGGATTGTCGCTGTTTTATGCCGGATTGGTTAGAAGCAAAAACGTGTTGTCGGTATTAATGCAGTGCTTTGCGATTGCCTGTCTGGTTTCGATGCTTTGGCTGGCCGGGGTTTACAGTTTTATATTCGCCGACGGCGGAGACTGGCAAAAGCTGATCGGCGGCGCTTCAAAAGCGTTTCTGCCGGACATAGCCGTAGCCTCATTGAAAGGCGATATTCCCGAAACAGTTTTCTTCATGTTTCAGATGACCTTTGCGATTATCACCCCGGCGCTGATCGTTGGCGGTTTCGCCGAGCGGATGAAGTTCTCGGCGATGCTGTGGTTTAGCGGCTTATGGTTAATCATGGTTTATCTGCCGATCTGTCACTGGATGTGGGGCGGCGGCTGGTTGGCCGATTTGGGTGCAATGGATTTTGCCGGCGGTATCGTCATTCACGTTAATGCCGGTGTTGCGGCTTTGGTATCCGCGCTGGTATTGGGCAAAAGAAGAGGTTTCCCCAACACGGCCATGCCGCCGCATAACATGACCATGGTGGTTACCGGCGCGGGCATGTTGTGGGTCGGTTGGTTCGGATTTAATGCGGGCAGCGCGTTGACCGCAGACGGCCGCGCCGGGATGGCGATGCTGGTGACGCATATCGGTGCGGCTTCCGGCGCATTGACCTGGATGTTTATCGAATGGAAACGGTTCAGCAAACCCAGCGTATTGGGCATTGTGACCGGCATGGTCGCAGGACTGGGCACCATCACGCCCGCTTCCGGCTTTGTCGGTCCCGCAGGAGCCTTGGTGATCGGCATTACCGCCGGCGCCGTATGCTTTTACGCGACCCAATATGTAAAACGCGTCTTGAAAATCGATGATTCGCTGGACGTGTTTTCCGTCCACGGCGTAGGCGGCGTGACCGGCTCATTATTGACCGGCGTTTTTGCGGCAAGCGGCTTGGGCGGTCTTGGTCTGGCCGAGGGCGTTTCAATCATGGACCAGGTCGGCGTTCAGGCCTTGGCGATTGTCGTTACTGCGGCCTGGAGCGGATTATTCAGTTACCTGATTTTGAAATGCCTGGATAAATTGATAGGCCTGCGGGTAACTTCCGATGAGGAAGTGCAGGGTCTGGATACCGTTCTGCACGAAGAGACCGGGTATCTCGATTTATAAGTTTGGTCAATAGCATCCAAAGGCGGCTCCTCAGTATCTGAGAGCCGCCTTTTCTGTTTATAAGAGGGTTGATGCTACATAATGCTTATAACTTATTTTTATTACCATGAAGGACATGAAGATAATGAAGGGAGGAGAATTGAGTGGTTTGTCGACTAAGGTGATTGCCTGCGTCATTGATGTGCGGAATACACTTGGCTTTGGATTGCTGGAATTGGCCGAGTGTTTTATGAGCCGTCTCAATATCACACATGAAGTCAATACAGTCATATCTTCAAGTCCTTCATGCTCTTCATGGTAAAAATAAATGACATTTTTTGGAGTCAGCACCCGTATATAATGGTGCTCAGTTAAAGCGGGCCACCGGGTTTTATGAAAATTCGACATACAGTATCTAAAATCAAAATAGCTGTTTTTATAGCCGCCGGTCTTCTGGGGATTTATGCGGCGCTGGGCTTTTATGTGTTGCCGATGCTGGTCAAATCGAAACTACCGGCATTTGTCGAGCAGGAAACCGGCAGAAAAGCATCGCTGGTAGCGGTTAGTTTCGATCCTTTTTCGCTGCAATTAAGTTTACAGGGATTTGAGCTTCAAGAGCCGGACGGGCAGCCGTTTACCCGCTTCGATGATTTTTATATCGACATCGATGCGCTGCAATCGATCAGCCAGTCGGCTCTGGTTATTGATAAAGTGTCCCTGAACAAGCCGGTTGTCCGTATCGCCAGAGACAAGGGTGGGGCGTTCAATTTTAAAGACCTGTTTAAGAGCAACAACGAAGCCGAGCGGGAGGATACTGCGGTTTTCCCGCTAAACATCGCAAAACTGTCGATAACCGAAGGCAAACTGGACTGGGAAGATGTCCATTTTAACAGTCCCGAAAAGGAGGCTGTCTATCCTATCAATCTCAATATTGAAAATTTCACGACCCAGGCGGACAACTCATCCAATTTCGGCTTAACACTGGAATTGAATTCAGGCGGCAAGCTCGATTGGCAAGGTGTTATCGGCCTTAATCCGCTGTCTTCATCAGGGCGTATCAAGCTGGATAACGTGCCGTTGCCGAGAATCCGGGCGCTGGCCTTGCAGGATGTGGTGCAACAGGATTTACAGGGTTATGAGCTGCTCGAAGCCGATTACAAGGCCGATTATGCTGATGATAAATTTAACGTTAGCGTCAATCAGGGCAAATTTGAACTGCGCGATTTTCAGGTTTCAGAAACGGCCCAGGATAAAGCACTGGTTAAAATGCTTAAGTTCGCTGTAACCGGAGTCGGTTTCAATCTGGAAAAGCACGAGCTGACGATCGAATCCGTTTCGGCCAATGATGCCGATGTTAAGGCGTGGCTGAATGCTGAAGGCGTTTTAAATTATCAGGCTTTATTGCCGGTTGCTAAAGCAGGCGCAACGCCTGCCGAACCGGAACAGACGCCGTGGAATATCAAGGTCGGCAACATTGTGCTGGATAATTTCGGGCTTAGCTTTGAGGACCGGACGCTAAAAAAACCGGTTACCCTGACCGCCAAGCCGATCAATCTTAAACTGGAAAATTTCAGCAATACAGCCGGTGCAAGTCTGCCTTTTCAGCTCAACGCCCAGGTTAATGAAACCGGATCTATAAAGCTGGACGGCAACGCCGTTATCGAACCCTTGTCCGCGCAGCTGGCCGTTGAGGTCAAAGACATTGCGCTGGAAAATTTCCAGGCTTATGTCGATAAATTCGCCAGGCTGGATGTGATCGACGGGACGCTGGCCGTTGACGGCAAGGTCGCTGTCGCCAAATCAGCCGAGGATAAACTGGATATTAAGTTTACCGGCAATAGCCAAATTGCCAGGTTATTAACCCGCGATCAGTTAAAGAACAAGGATTTTGTAAAATGGGAGAACTTGACGCTGAGCGGCATTGATGTTGATTTGACGGCCAATCAATACAGCGCCGAAACGCTGACGATTAATAAACCTTATGCCAGAGTCATCATTAAACAGGATAAGACCGTTAATTTCGGCGATATTCTGATAGCCGATAAAAGCGTTCGGAAAGGCAAGCAGAGCGCTAACGTTCAAGCCGCTAAAAGCGCTCAGACAAAAACCAGCAAGCCCGAATTTAAACTGGGCAAGATTCAAATCGTAGACGGTTCCTCCGATTTTTCCGACCTGTCGCTGATCTTGCCGTTCTCCGCGCAAATCAAAAGCCTGGACGGCGGCGCAAGCCACATTTCCTCGGATCAAAAATCAACGGTCAAAGTCGATTTGAAGGGGACTGCCTATGATCTGGCGCCGGTCGACGTCAAAGGCGAAATCAGTCCCTATCTTGGCGATTACGATGTGACGGTGAAATTTACCGGCATGCCGATGCCGTTGATTTCATCGTATATGGTGCAATTTGCCGGTTACAAAGTCGAAAAAGGCAAAATGACGCTGGAGCTGAATTACAAGGTTGCCAACAGAGAACTGACGGCATCCAATAATATATTGATTGACAAGTTCGAGTTGGGCGAAAAAGTTGAAAACCCCAACGCCGTGTCATTGCCGCTGGAGCTGGCGGTGGCGTTGATGAAAGATGCCGACGGTAAAATAAAACTGCACGTCCCCATTACCGGCAGCCTGGACGACCCCAAGTTCAGCGTGAGCCATATCGTTGTCGATGCGTTGGTTAATTCAATCGGCAAAGTGATTAGCTCGCCCTTTCGTGCGCTGGCTTCGCTGATAGGCAGCGAGCAGGATTTAAGCACGATCAGCTTTGCTGCGGGCGATGCGGTATTATCCAAGCAACAAATCGGCAAGCTGGATGATTTAGCCAAGGCGTTAAAAACGCGTCCTGTCCTAGACTTGGAAATTAAAGGCGCCGCTTTTCAGGAGCAGGATTGGCCCGAGGTCAGCGACGACGCATTATATGACCAGCTGAAAAGAATAAAAGCCGCCGAGATTAACAAACAGGGCGGCAGAAAAATACGCGCGGAACATGTTGTGATTTCCGACCAGGATTACAGGCGATTGATGGAGCAGCTGTTTGTGGAAAAATTTCCGCTGATGGTGGAAAAATCCTTGCTGGGCGCAACGCGTCTGGTCGGCAGCAAGGCCGACACCAGTACAGACGAGTTTTATGCGGTCGCCAAGCAGAAGCTGTCGGCCATCATTAAACCGGAAGAGCAACGGCTGAAAAGCTTGGCCGCAGAAAGGGCGCAGGCGATTGCCAACTATATCGTGCAAAAAGGCGGCATCGCCAACGAACGGATATTTATACTGGATACGGCGATCGATCCTCAAAGGGAGGGCAACGGGATTGTCAGCTTGTTGTCTTTGAGAGCGGATTGATTCCTCAAACATACGGCGCAATACGCCAATCATCAACCACCAGTTAAAAATGATCTTGTTTTTCCTTTTATTTTTCGCATCGCCGATAACTTCATTCTAATCGAAAACCATGATTGAAACCGATGTCATCATCATAGGCGCAGGCGCATCGGGGTTGATGTGCGCGATTGAGGCGGGCAAGCGCGGCCGCAAAGTGCTGGTTCTGGATCATGCCAACAAGGCCGGAAAAAAAATCCTGATGTCCGGCGGCGGGCGCTGCAATTTCACCAATTATTCGATTGAACCGAGCAACTATATTTCCAGTAATCCGCATTTTTGCAAGTCGGCGCTGAGCCGCTATACCCAGTGGGATTTTCTGGCGTTAATCGGCCAATACCGGATACCTTTTCATGAAAGAGATCACGGGCAGTTGTTTTGCAACGAAAGCGCAAGGGATATTCTCGATATGTTGCTGGCGGAATGCGACAAGGCCGACGTAGTTGTGCAGCTTAATACCCGGATTGATTCAGTCGAACGGCCGGCCGACCGGTTCCATCTTAAAACCAGCAAGGGCAATTTTAGTTGCCGGTCCTTAGTGGTTGCGACAGGCGGCTTGTCGATACCCAAAATGGGCGCGACGCCATTGGGCTACAAAATTGCCGGGAAATTCGGCATTAATGTATTGCCTACCGGCGCCGGGCTGGTTCCGTTTACCTTGCAGCCGGAAGATAAAGAAAAATTCTCGGCATTATCGGGTATCGCCGTGCCTTCAGCGGTCAGCAACAAAAGGCAGAGTTTTAGCGGGAATGTGTTGTTTACGCATCGCGGCCTGAGCGGTCCCGCGATTTTGCAGATTTCATCCTATTGGCGCGCCGGGGAAGAGATTTCGATTAACTTGCTGCCGCAAGTCAATCTGGACGCGGAGCTGAAAGCAAAACGCCAGCAAAAAATCAAAAACAAGTTAAAAACGATTTTGGAAGGCTATTTGCCCAAGCGCCTGATCAGCGCTTTTCTGGATGAAAATTTGCTGGATTTGTCGATTCAGGATGTGTCGGACAAGCAGATCATGCAGGTTGCAAGTCAGCTTAATAACTGGACGATCAAGCCCAACGGCACGGAAGGCTACCGCACCGCCGAAGTGACTGTCGGTGGGATTGACTGCGATGCGGTTTCGTCCAAAACCATGGAAAGCAAGCAGGTGCCGGGGCTTTATTTTATCGGAGAGGTGCTGGATGTGACCGGTTGGCTGGGCGGCTATAATTTTCAATGGGCATGGTCATCGGCTTGGTGTGCGGGGCAATATTGTTAATTTAGTCTCGTATAGGGTATGCCTCCAAGCGGGACGGGGTTTGCAACCCCGGTCATAATGTTTCTGCGATGTCCGGGCTACATGGCGATACTTAACCAACGCCAAACGTTTCGGACGGGCAACATGCCTCGTCCGGCAGGAGTTAAGCATAAAGATTTGATAATTTTACTATCAAACCTTTGTAAATAAATTTATTCCATCCTTTAAATAAAAAATGCATTACCAATAAAATTGCAAAGAATACTGCTGACCATAACAATAATGGCATTTCGGTTTTGCAAATGGCTGCAAATCCCTTGTAAAGAAAGATTGTAATGCCAAGGGGCTGTATCACCAACGCAAAATAGAATGCGGGATGAAACGGCGTTATATCCTTGCCCTTTTCTTTTGCGAACTCTTGCAGCGGTCTAAGATTTTCTTTGCTTGCAAGGCGTGACTCGCATTCGTCAACGAAACGAGCAAATAAATTATAGAACCAGTTTTGAACGGCAAGTATTAGCAGGTATAAAAAAGAAATTGCCGCGAGTCCAATAGCCACAACTGGGGTCTCTAATATATTGTTTTGCGTGGATAACATACCTACTAAAAATGTAGCGTATCCGCCTAACAGCACCCAGCGCAGATTATCTGCGTGCAGACGATAAGTATTGGCGTTCTGATATATCAATGAATTTGCATCGGACATTTTTATCTCCGCTTATGGGTTAACGTAAAGCTCAGCCGCATAGCGTTAGGCTTGAAATTTTAGTAACTGTTCAACTGTCAAGCCAATATCTTTAGCGATTTGCCGAAGCAAAATTGGTGAAATATCACGCCCTGCATGAAATGGCACTGTTGTGCATCTACCATCAGGATGACGAAATTGTTTATGTGAACCGCGTTGCCGGATTTCTGTAAATCCTAGTATTTCAAGCAAAGCGACAATTTCGCGAGGTTTAAGAACAGGTATGTTTCCCATGCTTAAGCGACGACTACATTTTGAGTGCCAACAAACTCGGCCTCCAGTATCGGCTCACCATCCTCAAGCAACATTTCAATGACTTCCCGAAGATTTTGATTAAGCTCATCCAATGATTCCGCTTGGCTATGTGCTCCAGTAAATCCAGGAATGAAACCCACATATAAACCAGTGTCGTGACATTTTTCAATAATCGCCGTGTAAACCTTCATATTAACCTAACCTCTTCAACTGGTTATTAGAAACTAAACCATATTTCTCCTTGCTGCGATTTTTTATGAACAGAATTTGGTCATATAGTCAGCCGGATTTATATCATTATCACTGGTTTTCAAATCGTCTGGTACAAAATGTTCTAAATCTCGCGGACCAATAGCTCCAAATACGAAGCGCTCAATTCCGGCATCTTTAAGCTTAATCGCAAACGGATCGTCTTCATTACGAAAGAATGCCGAATAATAATATCTTGTTGCCCCTGCTATTAGGTCGGCAACTTGGAGAGCTGGATATTGTTTTGAGATCCCTGGTCGGATTTCTTTAATCTTTAAAGGAAATTCAAATTTTCTTTGACCGTAACCAATTATCTCAGGTGGAATCGAACTATCCATCATTTTCATAAAAATAGGTTGCGACGCAGTAATAGGTTTTGATTCGTCATAGATAACGATAGGCGGTTCATTTAACTGTTTTCCCCATTCAGTTAGATGACAAAAGAACGAACTGATAGCAGGATCGATATGATATGTTTTGTCAATACCATTGAGAATGTCATCTATAAAATGCTCCGCATAAATGTAAGGAGCAAGCATAGATTTATGGTCCTCATCTGTGCAATTATCGTATAGCACTTTGGCGCCAGTGAAAAACTTGCTTTTAGATTCATTGGACTGGCTTCTGACCATTTCAACAAAACAGCCCAGAAAATCATTAAATTGCTGTTCTCCACAAAAATGCGGCGTTAAATACCAATGCAAATTCGCTAATACAATATTGCCGCCATTCTTATAAATATCGATTCCATCCCTACGCATAAGCGTTTCTTTTATGATGTCAACAAGCTGAGTGACTGCATTAAAACGCTTATGCACAATCATCGTTTTGACACGTTTTTCAGAGTGTATTGGCGAGCTAACAAAATCCAATATTTTTCTACGTCCTGCTTCACTGCCTTGGAGGCTACGGAATTTAGCTTCGGAAGCTTGATGGGATGAAACCAAGAATAAAAGCCCCGAGCATTCATCTGGATTGTAATCTACTGAGGCAAGCGTAAAGATCGGTTGATTAGCGTCTAATAAATACGCTCCCGTATTATCTGACTCATCGAAGAAAATGGTTGATATTGTCATGAAGAATTACGCCTTGTCGCCTAACGTGGAGCTAACCGGGCTGCGCGGCTTTTCGCGCAGGTCTGGTTGAGCGCAGGGTTGGACGAAGCCGCTACCGCGGAGAACACCCCGCTGAACAGCCCCCGATAAAACAATTAAAATTTAACCTCAAGCCCTCATCAGAGGGATCGTTTATCATCAAACAATGAGGTTG
>NZ_JAZGVT010000036.1:0-43269 GCF_036440755.1 Methylobacter sp. Wu8
ATTAATTTAGGCAATTACCATGAAGGACATGAAGACTTAAACCTTTCATGCCGCTTCATGTCCTTCATGGTTAAAAAATGAAAAATAAAACTTGCTCAAGTTATTTCATGCACGTTCCTTAGATATTTAATTTATGCGGAATCGTCAATAATAGCCAAGCCCAACTGCGTTTTTTAGGTAAAATTGACTTAATTCATTCAGCTAAGAAATTATAAAAAACACCTGTGACGACTTTATTCCCGATCCCTGAAAACCATCCCCAACGTTTTGTACTGCATAACGAAGTCCATGCACGAGCGCCGTCTATCGGCCATTTGCCGGTTAGGGCCAGCCATCTTGCGTTATTGCTGTCCAGTGACGAAAAAATGCAGGAACGCAAGCACTTGACGGCGCTTTGCGAAAGATTCGGCGTTGCCCCGCCTGAAAAAGACGTGGATCACTTCAGCGCTACCTTCAATTCCTTTCAGATACGTTGGGAGCAGCACGGCGAGTTCAGCACTTACAGTTTTTATGTGCATGACACCCCTAAGGAGCCTTTTGCGGATTCGGCGCTAAAGAAAGTGCCGGTGGATTGGATGTCGCACTTGTCCGGGCAAGTCATTGTTGCGGCGCATGCGACTATTGTCACCGCTGCCGATATTCATTACCAGGAGAGTACCGATTTGGCGTCTTTGTCGGTTCACTTTGCCAATAATCCGGTCGTCGGTTCCAAAGTAACCGGCGGCGCGGCTTCGGTATTCACGGACTTTCGCATTCACGTTGACGGTTTTAGCCGCTTTTTGATTGTTAACCATGACTTAAGAACGGAACAGGCCGGGCGCTTGCTGCAACGGCTGTTTGAAATTGAGGTGTACCGGGTTATGGCGCTGCTGGCTTTCCCCATCGCGCGCCAGCTGAGGCCTGCATTAAACAAGTCCGACCGGCAGCTGTACAGCATCACCAACGCAATGACGCTGCCCGACAATAATGACGGCGAATTATTGGATGAGCTGACTACATTGGCGGCTGAAGTCGAAAATTACATCTCCAGCAATCATTTCCGTTTTGCGGCCGCCAGCGCTTATTACCAATTGGTGCAACAGCGGGTCAACGATTTACGCGAGGTTCGGATCCAAGGCATTCAGACCTTGGGCGAATTTATCAAGCGGCGGCTGGAGCCGGCGATCAATACCTGCGAATCGATCTCGCAACGCTTCACCCAGCTTTCCGAACGGGTCAGTAACGCGAGCCAGTTGCTGCGCACCCGCGTCGACATCATCATCGAGAAACAAAATCAGGGCTTGCTGACGTCGATGGCTTTACGCGCAAAAATGCAGCTGCGGATGCAACAAATGGTCGAAGGCATTTCGATGGTTGCGATTACCTATTATGCGGCCAGCTTGATCGGCAAAATAGCCGAAGCGCTTCATCTGGTCGGCTGGAAACTCAGTCCTGAGCTTGTTGAAGGCATTTCAATACCTTTCATTTTTATCATTATCGCTATCAGCACCAAGCGGATTCATAAAATCATTGCCAATACCACGGAGTGAAGGGATTCTGCAAAAGTGGCTGGCCCGGTATCAAGGTTTAGCTTTTCTACTTTTTCGGAAAACCCACGCTTTGCGCCGCGACTATCCATTGCGTTGACTTGAGCGACATGGCTTTCGCCAAAGCTTCATCGTCAATCGAACCCCGAACGACGGTTGCAAGCCCCATCGACGCGGAGTACAGGTAGACGTTCTGCGCGATAAAACCGGTGTCGATGGCTGCGGCGATTTTTTTGTCTTCCGCGCCGGTGTCCGAATCCATGCGGGTGAAGTCGGAAACGTAAATCAAGTTAATCGGCGCGCTGCCGACGAAATCCTGCGTGCCGGTCAGCGCCCGGATGTCCTTAGCCTGAATCATGTTCAACGCATGGTTTTTTGCATCGAACAGGTAAAGGCCGTCCGCGCTTGCTATATAGATGTCGATGTCCTGCCAGTTGCTCGTTGAAGGGGCGGTACGGCCTCCTGTTTCCGGCCGGTTTACGCCAAATGCGGCCCAAAGCAGGTCGGAAAGTACTTGCTCAGGCAATTTTTCAGCGCTGAATTCCCGCGTGGATTTGCGGCCCTGCAGGGCTTGCATCAGCGGCATTCCTGTTTCGAGCCGGGGTTGTGGCAGTTTCATAGGCCGGTTTTCCTGGGCGGCGGCGAGCGAGGCGCTAAATATCAGCCCTGTTAGCCATGAGTATTGGATTATGATTGTTTTCATGGGGTGTGCATCTTATTTAATGGGATCTTCTCGAATCTGCAATAGGGGAAAGCAGGTTTTTAAAACTGTGCTTCCAACAGTTGCACCGCCCGAGCCGTTCCGTCGTTGCTTTGCATGGATTGGCTTGCTTGTTTGGCGTTGTCTTGCATTGTTTTTGAGCTTAAGACTGTGCGTATGCCCTCGGCCAAAACGGCGGCGGTCACTTTTTTTGCGGGCAGGGGGTTTCCGGCCAAACCCAGCGCTTGCAGTTGCCTGGCCCAGAACAATTGCTCATCCATAAACGGCGCCACCACGGACGGGCAGCCTGACCGGGTTGCCGCATGGGTAGTGCCTGCGCCGCCGTGGTGTACGACCACCGCGCAATGCTTGAACAGCGGTTGGTGCGGATGCTTGCCGATGAAATAGACCTTGTCGGTCTGGCTGCCCGCAGGATAACGCGCTGAACTGGTCTGGATAATGGCGCGGCAACCGGCCAAGTTCACCGCTTCCAAGAACAGCGCCATGCTCCAGTCGGGCACAGCCTGTTGCAGGCTGCCGAAAGTCATATATACCGGGGCCGGGCCATGATCGAGAAAGCCGGTAAGGTCGGCTGGAATCGCCCAATGCCGGGCATCTTCGGTTAGGTTCAGAAAGCCGCAGGCTTGGTGATGCGGCCGCCAGTGCCCGGACGAGCGGCAAAACAACGGATCGACCGCTACCAAATTGAGTTGTTGCGAGGTTAAAAGTTCGCTCAGTACATTGGCCGGCGGCGTCTGCCCGGCTTCCAGCCACAAACGGCTCAACGGTTTTTTCAGCGCCCAATTGAACGCTAGATCGAGCAGCTTCCAGCTCAATGTATTGAGATGACAGCCCAAATCAGGAAAGCGGAAAGGTGCAACGGCGGGATTGGGGATCGCCGCATGGCAAAGCGTAACGCTGAAAAACGGTTTTTGCCTGAGTAATGCCGCCAGTTTTAAAGGGTAGAGAAAATGATGGCCGATCACATAGTCGTTATCGGCGACTAATTGTTGCGCGGCCTGATACACGGCTTGCTCATGGGGAAAGAAGGCCTCGTCAAGCAACGCCCGAAGCCATTGCAGGGGATTCATCCGAAACGAGCGCTGGGCAAAATCCTGCATAGCGAAATCGATATGCTCCGGCGCTTGCCGGTAGGCGATTCCCAACTGGCTGGAGATTTCTTGATAACTGTGGTTGTCGATGCTGCTGACCACCAGCGTCACAGTGTGACCGGCTTTTTGCAGGCCGGCCGCCAACGCCAGCATCGGGCGGATGTCGCCGTTGGAACCCCAGGTTTGTATACCGATTTTCATCAGTTTCATCCTAAGCAGTTAAAAAATCATTTACCGCATGGTGCGAACATCTTCCGGCCGCACCCTGACAGTAGGGGTAATTGTAGTTAAAACAGGGGACGGTTAAACAATCGGGCATGTTCTTGTCGGCTGGGTAGCCCCAAGCGTGCTCCCATTTTCGTACAGCACAACGAGCCTGCGGCGCTCGCGTATCGAAGCAGCGCTTGCCACTCCAGCCGCGCCGCCAGCGCGGCGGCGAAAGCGCCGTGAAACGCATCGCCGGCGCCGGTGGTATCGATCGCGGTAACAGGATAGGCGGATAGTGCGCCCTGTTCATTGCCGCGTTGCCAAACCAGCCCGCGCTCGCCCAGTGTGATAACCACGGTTGGCGCAAGTGCGGCCAGTCGGCTTAAGGCTTTATGTTCGTCGCCTGCATATTGGACGGCAAATTTTTCCGAACAGACCAGATAATCGACGCGATTCATCAACGCCAACGTGCCGTCATGCACCGAACCTGCATCCAACACCGTTGGGATCTTGCTTTGCCGTGCCTGTTCGGCAAGCGCTAACGAGATAAAAGGCTCGTGCCCGTCGAACAATACAACCTTGGCCGGGATAGGGGCGAGGTTTAGCGCATCGGCCGGTAACGCTTGGGTGTCGCCCTTGTAATTGATCAAGCAGCGCTTGCCGTCGGGCTTGACCAAGATGGTCGATAACGGGGTGGGGGACGCGCCGCGAATGATTAACTGCGTATCGACGCCTTCATCATTCAGTTCCTGAAAATGTTTGTCGCCGTAAAGATCGCGTCCCAGGTAACCGGCAAAGGCGGAAGTGAGGCCCAGCCGGGCAATGCAAACGGCGGCGTTGGCAGCCGGGCCGCCGCCGCAGCTGAGCAGGTTGTCGGCAACCACTTTTTCATCGGCGTCCGGGTGGCGGCTTACCGAAAAAATCAAATCGTAAGAAGCGTGTCCTACGCACAGTACATCAACAGTTTGGGACATGGTTATGGCGCTAAATCAGCGAAAGAAATAATTAATTCAGGATAAAAACGTTGCATTTTACATGGCGGATGAAGTGTTTACCTTGTTTCTATTTTTTGCTGGTTCCCAAGCTGAAGAGACTGTGAAAGTATTCGTTTTAGAACAAAAGCAAAAAACCTTCACCACGAAGGCACGAAGGACACGCAGTTTTCAATGTATTGAGTTTAAACAATTATTTTTCCTTCGTGATCTTCGTGCCTTCGTGGTGAATAGGTTTTTAAATTAATTTTGATAATACTTTCACAGTTTCTCAAGCTTGGGAAGTTGGTTTTGGAAGCTCCAGCTTCCTGTCTCGCGAAGCTGGAGCTTCGCCTTCCGGGTTCCCAATCTGGAGATTGGGAACCAGCGCAACAGGCGCAATAAGCTTAACGTCGAGCTAGCCGGAGGCAGGTCTCAGCGGTTCTGAATAAGACACTCAAACCCGTCCAGCCAATCGGCAAAATCAGCAACATAGTTATAGCCGCAAACCGTTTTGAGCGGTCTGGCCTTGACGACTTCATGTATCCGTTGCGCCCGTTTTATGGTTTCCTGTTCCGGTCCGTAGGGATTAAAGCGCATATCCGCGCCGGTCAGAAATACATAATCGCAGATAAACAATGTGTCCTTGTAGATATAAAAGGTAAATCCGGGCGTATGCCCGCCGGTATGGTATGCCTCTATGCCGTAGGCGACAAAATCATCGGCAAACCGCCGGTCAATATCGAATAATGCGGACAAGCGGTGTTTGGCGTCCAGCTCATGCAGCCGTACTTCCGCAGTCCAGATGCGGCGATATTGGTTGGATGCGCCCATGAAATGATGGTGTGTGAATAAAATGGCGTCAACCGGCGCCAGATCGCGGTTGAATGCCGATGGCGAATCGATCCATACTGCGCCCTGTCCGGTTTCGACGCGATAAGCCGCATGCTCCAGGCCCAGTTTGGGCGCCGAAAGCAGTTGGCTGACCACATTGTTGACGGCGTGGCTTGTGACGCGATAGGTTTTTTCGGCCTGATCCCAAGCCATGAAACGGTCATGACGGGCTCCGCAAAACGGACAAATATCGGGCATTTCGCCGATCATGTTGTAGCCGCATTGCAGGCAAACCCATTGTTCGGCGGTAGGTATATTCATCATCCGATCTCCTCCGGCTGGTTAAAGAAATGCTAGAGCTGAAGCTGTCGAACTCAGGTCCGCCAAGGGTGGGACGGCAAATCGGCCACGCCGATGACCTCAACGCCGGCTTTTGCGACCTGATGATCGTTTTCGACCGAGCTGCCGCTGACGCCGATGGCGCCAATCAGGATGCCGTCGTTATCGACAATGGGGATGCCGCCGGGAAAGGTGATCAAGCCGTCGTTGGAATGTTCGATCCCGTAAAGCGGGCCGCCCGGTTGCGATAGTTGGCCGATTTGTCCGGTGTTCATGCCGAAGAAGCAGGCGGTCTTGGCTTTTTTGATCGCAATATCGACGCTGCCGACCCAAGCCCCGTTCATGCGGACAAACGCCTTTAAATCGGCCCCTGAATCGACAACGGCGATACACATTTGCGTGCCGATTTTTTTGGATTCGGCAATGGCCGCCGCTATCGCTATTTCCGCTTGTTCATAGGTTACGTGCATGGTCTTACTCCTAAATTTCTGTAGTGATAACTGATGTTACGCAGTTAGTCGAATTTCGACCGTTTTAACATTAAGGTGTCGCTAGCGCGACAGTTAATTGAATCGGGTTCTCGCACCCGAAGGCGAGTTACTTTCTTTTGCGTCGCCTCGGCAACTGCTCCTGCGTTGCTCTACCTCCTGCATCCATGCAGTCGAAAAGAAAGTAACCAAAGAAAAGGCGACCCGGTTGCCGCTTACTTCCTGCGCTCCTCGCTTTTATCGAGGGTCAGCAGAAGGGGCTCCTGCCCCTCTGCTGACGTGCGGCATCCCTGCCGCCCCCCTACCGGGCTGTTCTCGATAAAAGCTCCGGTGCTCGGCGCGGCAAACGGGAGAAATACCAGCCGTGCGAAACATCAGGTGATAAAAAACAATGCCTTATTTTGGCAAAAGCATCGGTTCAGGACGTATGGCTAAGCAGGGTTGGGCGATGCAGATAGCCGGGCAATTTCGTCTCCCGCCGGATTGCAGCAGGCTCAAATACTGCTGTTGACCCAGCGGACAATATCCGCAGTGCTCATAGCGCCGGACTTGCGGGTGACTTCGCGGCCGGATTTGAATATGACCAGGGTAGGGATGCTGCGAATGATGAATTGTCCGGCAATACCCTGTTCCCGTTCGGTATTCACCTTGGCTAAACGTACCTGCGGTTCAAGCGTGGCCGCGGCTTGGGCAAAGGATGGCGCCATCGTCTTGCACGGCCCGCACCAGTCGGCCCAAAAATCGACTACAACGGGAATATCGTTGCGTTCAATGTGCCGTTGGAAATTGCGTCCGGTTAATTCCAGCGGATGCCCGGTAAACAAAGCCTCTTTGCATTGGCCGCATCGGGGATGCTGGAACTTGCGTTCGGAGGGTATGCGATTGATCGTATCGCAGTGGGGACAGACGATGTGCAATGTGCTCATAAGACGCCTCTAGCGTTAAGATTTAGTTGTTGAGAATATGAGGCCGCCGGCTCTAAAACACAACTTTAAATTGCCTGTTCTTTGAGTCCCGCCAAAAACCGGCTGAATTCATCGCTTAACTGGGGCATCACGCTGAGCATCCGGTGGTCGGTATCGTACATATTCAATCGGACGCGATAGCTTTGGCAAAACCGCCACGCATTTTCAGGCGGCACAATATCGTCCCGCCAGCCGTGAAATACCCTAATTTCCTCAGCGGTCGGCTTAAATTCCGTTTGCCGGTAGCCGGGCAAGTAAAACGCAGGCGCCAACAGGAAAAGCCCCTTGGGTTTGATCGATGCCGACGCCACGGTTGCAACATAAGCGCCCATGCTGGAGCCGATTAACACGATTTCATCATAGCCGGACAAATCCATCGCCAGCAGTTGCCCGGCGCGCTTATCGGGATCCAACTGTTCCCGGTAATCCGGGCTTTCAAACGCATAGCCGTAATGTTTCGCAACGTCGGCAAATTGAAGAGTCTTTTCGCCCCAAGGTATGCTGTCTTTTCCGTGATTGTAGATGACTAATTTTTTCATAGGGGTAACCGGAGAGATTGATTGTTAGCGAATGGTATTACAATCAGTCATTCTTGTTACGGAAATCTATAAGACATGCGCATCAAAACAACATTCAAGCCCGCCTGGTGGTTAAAGAACAGGCATTTGCAGACTATTTATCCGTCCTTATTCAGGAAAGCGCCTAATCCGCCTGATTATCGCCGCGAACGGTTGGAGACTCCCGACCATGATTTTATCGACATCGATTATTGCGGGACAGGCAAGCAACCGCTGGTTATGCTGGTACACGGTTTAACCGGCAGTTCGCAATCGGGCTATATCAAAGGCTTGCAAAGCGTTTTGCTCAAACACGGATTCCGCAGTGCCGCGCTTAATTTTCGCGGCTGTAGCGGATCGTCCAACAACAGGGCGCGCAGTTATCATTCAGGCGAGACCGAGGATATTCAGTTCCTCTATCAAACCTTGCGCCGGCGCGAACCCGATACGCCTCTAGCCGTCGTCGGTTTTTCATTAGGCGGCAATGTTGTTTTAAAGTGGTTGGGCGAGCAAGGCAGCCGCTTGAACCTGTTCGCCGCCGTCGCGGTTTCCGTGCCTTTAGTGTTGGGAGTTTGCGCAACAAAACTGGATAAGGGCTTTTCAAGGCTTTATCGCGGCGTGTTGCTGGACGAGTTAAAAGCCTACATGCATAACAAGCTGCAACATTTGGACAGTACAGGGCAAACTCAGGAAGCGATGAAGGTCAGGGAATTGGGCGATTTATCGGCAATCGGTTCGTTCTGGCAATATGACGACCGAGTCGTGGCCAAATTGCATGGTTTTGACGATGTGCATGACTATTACCGGCGTTCCAGCTCAAGGCAATATCTCAAATCGATCGCGGTTCCCACGCTGGTGATTCAGGCGGTTGACGATCCGTTTATGACTCGGGAAGTCCTGCCCGGCCCGGATGAAGTCTCGCCGCGGGTGCAATTGGAATTCACTGAACACGGCGGCCATGTGGGCTTCATCTCGGGATTGATCCCGTTTAGGCCGGAATATTGGTTGGAACGGCGGATACCTGAGTTTTTGCTCAGACACCGCGTTGCATGACGGACCGGTCAGCTGTCGATAATTTCAAGACAGACAACCATTGTGTGGCGGAGTATAAAAAAAGTCATCGCTATCGGGTAAAGCGTGTAATGGCGCGTGATCAGCAGGCTAATCAGCACAAGCGCGACAATCGCAGCGGAGTTGACGCGGGTGTTTTTTTCCAGGTAACGCAGGTTCGCCACAGACTCCTGATCGAAATACTGGCTTTTGTTGATTAGGGCCGCCGTCACGATCGAGGTTAACAGCGCATAATACAGCGGGAAGAAAAAGAACATCGGCGCATCGTTGTTAAACTGAGGCTCCCAGTAGGCGTACCAGACCAACAGACAGCTGGCCGAAAAGCCGTCGTGCCAGACCGTGGTGGGGACCTTTTTCAAATAGCCGAGCAGCAGGCTGACAGCCGTCAGCGCCAGGCCGATACCTAAAGCCGTAGGCGTGGCAAGCAGTTGCAAAAAAGAGTTTGGGTTCTGAACCAGAACCGCCAGCGACAAGCTGCAAAGAATAAATCCGATCATGGGCGAATATCGTGTGAGTTTTTTTTGACTATAACATTGCAGGCGGGGGAACAGAAGCCAAAAGAACGAGCCGGCAAATTTATCACGGCTTGCATTGCGGCATTGACGCAGGGCATGGAATCAAGTCTTGATCCGGGTATTGATGCCCTATATGATCGTGAAGCATCGAAGCAATTGATCTGCTTGGGTTCGCTGTGTGAACCCTGCCGGATTTGACACATGATTGTGCGGCGTAACCGTGGGGCTTTCATCAGCCTCTAAAACGAACAAACCCAAGATCGGAAACATGGGAATTACATCATGAAACAAAAAAACAATATCAAGTCTGTGCCTCAAGCAAAAAGTTCCTCTTTCGCGCCACGCAAACCGGGCATCGGCATTCACGCGGCGGTTCTGTTGCTATGCAGCGCCGTCACAGCCAATGCCTACGCCACCGGCACGGCGACGCCGATCGACATCCCCGGGCTGATCATCCTGGATTCCAATGTTTCAGCCGATCACGTGAACACAGTAACAGTCGGCGCTACCGGCAACCCCCCCTTCGAGCCGGGCACCAGCGTTTATAAAGTCCAGACGACGCAACCCTTCATCGGCATCCGTTCCTACTATGTCCCCACGGATTCCAGCAAGGCGGGACAGGCGGGGGGCTGGATATCGCCGATTGCCGAGACACGGGGCCTCAGCCGTGCGCTGCTGCTGGATCGGCTGGCCTTGCCGATCTATCCCGACGGCACCCGGAACAACACTTTCGCGCTGGCCCTGGTTCCGTCCGGGGTCACGTTCTGGAGCGGACCCGCCGGTCCAATCACAAGCTCTATCGTGGCGCCTGTCGGAAGTTACTGGGGTGCGGGCGGCGGCATCCAATATTATATCGGCCGAAACGCCGGAGACGTCTCCGGCTTTCAGGTTCCGATCGGGAATTACGTCCTCGCTTCTCCGATGCCGGAGAACAACCTGCTTGCTTACAGCCCCCGGCTTACCGGCAATGCGCTGAAGGTGGGTGGTTATATGGACGGCCTGACTGTCCAAGCCTACAGCGATCTGGACAAGGTGATGACCTCGCTGGACCTGATCAATCTTTCCGCACCGGCAGGCGATCAAAAACTGCAACAAGCGATCAACCAAATGGGCGCCGAACGCCTTGGGGCGCTCGGGCGAGCCGGTCTGCATCAATCGAGACTGTTCATGAACCAGTTGACTGCGGCTTCCGGCAGTTTTTCCCCTGGCGGCAGGGCTGTTTCGGCAACCGATGACAAGGGACGCCGGACCTGGATGCATGCCCAAGGAACCTGGGCCAGGCAGTCATCCGACTCGGACCGCACCGGCTTTACCCAAAATACCGCGATGGTGGTTGCAGGCATTGAAACGGTTCGCCGGGAGAATTGGAATTTCGGGGCGGCGGCAGGCTACGTGACTTCCGATCTTGATTGGGCGGCGAGCGCGCCCGGTCAGGGAAAACTACAGTCCGGCTATCTCGGCGGTTACGGCGCCTATCGGGCGGATGCGTTGATGGCGACCGGGCAGGTGTTTTTGGGATACAGCAGTATCGACACTCAGCGAAACATCACCATTCCCGACGCAGGTTTGTGGCGCGGATACTCGTTCGAGGTGAACCGAACCGCCGACGGATCAAGCGACGCATTGGCCAGCGGCGCGCGTTTTGATGTTGCGCGGGCTTTTTCTATAGATAATATTGCGCGGGCGATTTCCTTGCAGAAGGTTAAGCTGACGCCTTTCGTGGGCATTGAGTACCAGCGTTTCGACCGGGATAAATTTACAGAACAAGGAGCCGGCAGCATCAATTTGGCGGTGCAATCAAAAACCCTGGACGACCTGCGCGCCCGTGTCGGTGTTTCTCTGGAGGTGGCGCTGGGCAAGGCCGCCAGTCTGGACTGGTCGGTGGATAGCAGCGTGTTGACATCGCCCCGGCTCTGGAGCAATAACGGAACCCTCACCGCCGGTTTCGAGGGACAGACGGCAACCTTTCAGTCCGCCAGCTGGCGATCCCCAGCCGACCTTACGCAGTTGGGTTTCGGTTTTTCAGGGCGCAGAAACAACGCGGAAGTCGCGTTGACGTACAACTACGAACGGGGTTCCGGGCTTGAGGCGAGTGCGGTGATGGCGAATGGCGCTTGGCATTTTTGACGCTAACCGTTATTGATCGCGGGTATAATATTTCGAGTTCCACTTACACAGCAACAATGAGAAAATTGATAAATGACAGCACAAGAAGATGATGATAATTACTTAGGACAGTTTATCCCTCTTCAATACCATTTGGCGATGCTCAAGGATAAAAACCGAATGCAAAGCTTTAAAGCCGCTATCGATTATGCAGTTGCTCCCGGAAGTAAAGTATTGGAGCTTGGCGGAGGAACGGGCGTATTGTCATGGTTTGCTGCGGCAAAGGCTGACAAGGTATGGTGCGTCGAATTCAATCCCGACCTGGTTAATGTATCGCGCCGGATATTGGAAAAAAATCACAACGGCCATAAAGTCGAAGTTGTGCAGGCCAATGCGTTTGATTACCTCCCCCCTGAGCCGGTCGATGTCATGATTTGCGAAATGATTCACGTTGCAATGCTTCGGGAAAAGCAAGTTGAAGTGGTGGAGTCTTTTAAGCATCGCTATCAGCAGCGCTTTGGCGCAACTCTGCCGCTCTTGATGCCGACAGCCGCCATATTAGCCGTGCAGCCATTGCAACAAGAATTTATTTTTGAGGGCTACTACGCCCCCATCTCCATGGTTCAGGATTTCGGCGATCAGGAGGGGTGTATAGAACTGGCGGAACCTTTAGTTTACAGCGTTCTTGACTTCACTCAGCATACTGAACGCGACATTTCATGGGAAGGTTTTTTCATAATTACGGAAAACGGCACTGTTAGCGCGTTACGTTTTATTACAAAAAATGTTCTCGCTATTTTAGAAGAAGAAAAATCGACTATCGATTGGTTAAATCGTTACATGGCTCTTCCTTTGGCTAGCCCGGTCACAGTGCAGTCTGGTGATACTCTTCGTGTGGCCTTTAGTTATCGCACCGGGGGCTCAATTTTGTCTTTGCAAAACGCGCTTCAAGCCGAGGTTGTAACAAACGGATAAAAAATCTGAATGTCTGGGGAAGCGCTGATTTAGTCCTTCGACAAGCTCAGGATGAACGGTAAGTTTTTGATTTCGTTCGTGGTGAGCTTGTCGAACCATGAGCGAAATCAATTTATTCAGCGCTTCCCTAGGCCGCAACCCAACTTACGCTGAATAACTGTTTTGGGCTAAGGATATGGTCAGATTCAGCCGGGACTCAATTTTTGAAGCGTCGGCAATTATTTAACCGCTGCCCAGATCGGCCAGGATTTTATCCCGCACCAACTGCCCGGACAAAGTCACCATCGGCATGCCGCCGCCCGGATTGACGCTGCCGCCGACAAAGTACAGGTTTTTTAACACCTTGCTGCGCTGGGCGTTCTTAAAGCCCAGGTTTTTAAAGCGGTCTGCAACAACGCCGTAAATGGAGCCTTGGTTTGAATAATATTTCTCCTGTATATCAACCGGCGTCCAACTTTCTTCGCAGACGATATGTTTTCTTAAGTCGGTCAAGCCCATTCTTTCCAGTTTAAGCAATACACGCTCGCGCATCGCGGCGTAATCTTTCGGTTGTAGCGGGCGCTCGGGGTCAAGATGCGGGATATGAGGCAGGATTTTAATGATTTCACAGCCCGCCGGCGCTTGATTCGGATCGGACTTGCACGGCGCGACCAGATAAATCGTCGGGTCTTCAGATAAGCGGTGCTCGTGAAATATCGCGTTGAAATGCTCGCGCGGATGATCGGAATAAAAGAAATTATGATGCGCCAGTTGTTCGTAAATGCGGTCTACGCCCAGATGTAAAACCAACCCTGAACAACTCGGGGCGAACTTTTCTATCCGCCGGATTTCTTTGTCATGACCTTTCAACAGGGTTTGGTAAGCCGGTATCAATTCCATATTGGAAACGACAATATCGGCCGGAATAACCCTGCCGTCGGTCAGCCGCACCGCGGATGCGCGTCCGGCATTATGCTGGATTTCCGCAGCTTCGGCGTTAACCTGGATATTCACGCCCAACTCAACAGCCAGCTTTTGCAAGCCTTGCGCCATGCCGTACATCCCGCCTTTGATGTACCACAGTCCGTAGCCGAACTGGATATACGGCAGCAGGTTCATCAACGCGGGCGCATCGTAAGGCGAGGAACCGACGTATTTAATAAAATAATTCAGCACGTCGACCAGTTTCGGGTCTTTGATAAAACGCCTGACGCCTTGATCCATCGAACGGAAGACATCAAACTCCTGCAAGCTTTTAACCGGGCCATAGTGCTTGACCAAGTCCCAGAATGAATCCAGGCCTTGCGCGAAATAGCCTTCCTCGGTCACTTCGCAAAGCCTTTTCGAATACGCCAAAAACCGGTCGAACTCCCCGGCGGTATCCGGGCCGAGCTTGTCCAGCTCCTGCTTCATGCGCACCGGATCCGAGCTTAAATCCAGTGTGTCGCCGTCTTCAAAGAAATTGCGCCAATGCGGTTCGACGGATTGTATCGCGACGTAATCGTCCATGTTTTTACCGGCGCGCTCAAACAGCTTGCGGAAAATATGCGGCATGGTCAGGATAGACGGGCCTAAATCAAAGGTGAATCCGTCTTTTTCCAGCACATTCAACTTGCCGCCGACCTTGTCGTTCTTTTCCAGTAAATCGACGCTGAAGCCTTCCGTTGCCAAGGAAATAGCGGCGGACAGGCCGCCCAGACCGGCGCCGATCACTACGATATGCGGTTTATTGTTGTCGTTCATTCAATTATCTCTGTTCATTGTAGAAAGCGTAAACCTGAGTTTACGCAGCTCAGCCGATAGATCTTTTAAATATTAAAATCGACAAATTATGCCAATGCTGGCGCAAATTCAACGACGCATAGCCACGGAATGCCTGCAATTGCCGCCAATTTCCGGCAATCCTTTGATATAAACCGCCGCTGCCGAACACAAAATCAATAAAGCCGCGCATTTGCAGGTAGCGGATGTCCGAATACGGAAACCAGTTGGGCTCATCATTTAGCGGGCTGCGGCTGGTTAATCCGGCAACGGTATAAGTGAAATGGCGCAAGCCTTCGGCGCCGTGATAGCGGCCAAAGCCGCTGTTTTTAACGCCGCCGAACGGCAAACCCGGGTGACCGATATTTTTGATCACATCATTGGCCGCCCAGTTGCCGACCTGTAATTGTCCGGCGACACGCTCGGCTTTGCTGATGTCCTTGCTCCAAACGCTGGCGTTCAGGCCGTAATCGCTGTCGTTAGCCAAGTCTACGGCCTGTTGTTCGGAGCCGAACGCCATCACCGGCAACAGCGGTCCGAACGTTTCTTCGCGCATGATGCGCATGTCGTGGGTGACGTCCCATAACACCACCGGATGCAGGTAGCGGCCTTCCAGACGCAACGGCGACGAGGCTTTTGCGCCTTTGGCAAGCGCATCATTGTAGTGGGCTTCGATGACGGCGAATTGCTTTAAGGTGGTCAGCCCGCCCAGGTCGCCGACCGCGCCGTGACCGACGGCGACATTCGCCGCCGCATCTTTCAGCATATCGACAAATTCCGCATAACAACCGGCTTCGACATAGCAGCGCTCGATGGCGACGCAGACTTGCCCGCTATTGCTGAACGCGCCGTACATGGCCGCTTTTGCCGCGCGTTCCAGGTTGGCGTCGGCAAATACAATCATCGCGTCTTTGCCGCCGAGCTCCAGGATAACCGGTACCGGATGTTGCGCGGCTCTTGCCATGACCGCCCGGCCAGCGGTTACGCCGCCGGTAAAAAACACCAGATCGGGCCTGGCGTCGATTAATTGTTCGCCTGTTTCGGCGAAACCTGTGACCTGTTGCACCAAGCCTTGCGGTAAATCCAGTTTGGACAGCAATTGCATAAGCAACTCGCCGACCGGCAGGCTCAATTCGGACATTTTAAAAATGCAGGCATTGCCGCTAATCAACGCCGTCAATAATGGGCTTAAGGTCAGTTGAAAAGGAAAATTCCACGGCGAAACGACCGCAACCACGCCGTAAGGCCGGCGTTCATAGCCGGCTTCGGCTTGCGGGAAGGCCAGCGGGGCGGTGAAGACGGGGCAGGGCGCGAGTATCTTTGCGGCGTTGTTTTTGTAATAGCGCAACAAGGACAGCACCGGATAGATTTCGCCGAGTATCACTTCGGTTTTTACCTTGCCGGTCGCTACGATGATGACCTCGGTGACCGCATCCAGTTCGGCCAGGATGACGCTTTCCAATTGCGCCAGTTGTTTAACGCGTTGCTTGACATCGATTTTAGCCCAGACAGCCGCTGCGCGCCTGGCCGCTGCCATTGCCTCGCCGATTTCGACGCTGCTGCTGACCGGGTAGGTTTTTAATGCCTGGTCATTGAGCGCCGAGATAGCGGTTATTTCTCCACTCATGACTCCAATCCGAAGCTGACCCCATGTTTTTGGCAAATCAATTTCGAGGAAATATGCGCCGATTCATAAATCGTCGGCAAGCCGCTGCCGGGATGAGTGCCTCCGCCGACCAGATAACAGTGGTCAAGTTCCTGAAACCGATTGTGCGGCCGCCAGTACAAAAGCTGGCTGAATTTATGCGATAAGCTGAAAGTCGCGCCCCTGAAAACATGTTCGTCAGTTTCCCAATCCTGCGGCGTGATGATTTTTTCGCATTCGATATGGTCGCGAATGCCGGTTAAATTCAGGCGCGCTTCCAAGGTATCCAGCACTTGCTCGCGCATGTCGGCGCAGACGGTTTCCCAGTCGACATTGCTGTCGTTGTTGGGCATAGGCACCAGCACATACAGGGCCGATTTCCCGGCAGGCGCCAGGGTGTCATCGTTGACGCAGGCGTTTTGCACATAAAACGAGAAATCTTTGCTTAAGATTTTATTGCCGAAAATATTTTTGATGTTGGTGGTGTAGTCTTCGGCAAAAGCGATCGAGTGATGCGGCAAGTCGTAACGGGTGTCCAAACCCAGATACAGCATAAAAGTCGAGCAGGAATATTCGAGTTTTTTCACTTTCTCGGGACTGTACTGTTTTAATTCGGTAGGCTTGACCAGCTGGGTCATTGCGTAGGCAAAGTCGGCATTGACAATGACTTCATCGGCGGCAATCTCGCCGCCGTCCTGCAAGCGCACGCCTTTTACCGTTTTGTCTTCGATAATCAGCGATTCGACCGCCGTGCCGGTATGAATAACGCCGCCTTGTTCGGCGATGACTTCCGCCATTGCTGCGGCAATTTTATTCAAGCCGCCTTTGACATGGTAAATGCCGTATTCATGCTCCAGATAAGACAGCATCGTAAATAGCGCCGGGCAATCCCACGGCGACATGCCCAAGTATTTGGATTGAAAAGAAAACACCAAGCGCATTTTCTCTTCTTTAAAGTATTTGCCCAGATTGGAAAAGACGCTGTGATTGAGCGCAAGACCAGGCAAAGCGCGCAGCAAGTCCAGCGAAAAAAAGGATTTCAGGCTGCTGTAATCGCGTTTAATGCAAGGGTAAAGTTTTTTAAAGCGTTCGCCTTCCTGCTTCAGATAAAGATCGTAGCCTGCGCTGCCTTCGGAGAAAGCTTGGGTTAATTCCGCGCGCATTTTGTCGCGGTCGGAGTAGACGTTGACGGCCCGGTCGGAAAACAGCAAGCGGTACATCGGGTCGAGTTTGACGAAGTCCAGATAATCGGCGCTGTTTTTGCCGCATAATTCGAACATTTCATCGAGCACATGTTTCATCAGCAAAAAGGTGGGGCCGGTATCGAAGACGAACTCGCCCAGGCGAATCGGCCGGTTACGCCCGCCGGCTTCGCTGTGTTTATCCAAAATAGTGACGTTAAAGCCGCGCCGGCTTAACAGCATTCCCGCACAGAGGCCGCCGGGGCCTGCACCGATGATGACGATATGTTTTTTTTCAGACATGGATAGGATTTCTTAAAGTTGGATAGGTGGAAGTTTGTAAGCGGGTATTAGTAAAGCCAGGGAATAAGTTTCTTGGTGCGAAAACGGTAATCATCATAAACCGGCCCAAAATGTTCTATAAGCACTTGTTCTTCAACCCGAATTCGCTGATTTAACACATAAGCGACTGGGCACAGCAGGGACAGTATCGCAATGAGATCGCCCATCGCCAGTCCCGCCGAAAAAAAACCGATTAACAGCCCCGTATAAGCCGGATGACGGATCAAATGGTAAGGGCCGCGGTCTATCAAGACATGCTCGGACTGGGTTGTTGCGGTGGTGCTGAAAAAGCGACCGAGGCTCAGCACCGCATAAAATCGTACTGTCAGTCCGATAGTTAACAAAATCAGCGCGACGGCCTGCCGCTGGAAATAATCGATCGGCAACACGGCCAGATGCAGTTGTTTAAACGCCAATGCCGCGATCAGCGAGGCGATAACAACAACCCAGATCAGCTTTTCCGAACGGTATTTTTGCCGGTCTGAGCGGCGACAAGGCAAACGGGTTTTATAAACGATAGCCATTTCCAGCATCGCCCAACTGCCGCCCAGCAGCAGCCAAAGTTGTTGTATAGAAGTCATCCCGTGTTGCCAGTCTTTAAAAGTCGGTACATGGTAGAATCTACCATCTTTTCAGAATAACACCATTATTAATACGCCTTTTGCCGTGCAAAATATCATCCAGCTCACCCACATTCATAAATCCTATACGCTGGGACAGTTAAAGCAGCCTGTTTTACATGACATTTCCTTGACCATTACCGCCGGGGAATTTGTTGCGATCGTCGGACCTTCCGGGAACGGCAAATCGACTTTATTGAATCTGCTGACCGGCATCGATCGTCCTTGCCGGGGCGAAGTCGTGGTCAACGGCAGCGCCTTGCACCGCTTGCGGGAAGAGCAATTGTCGATTTGGCGCGGGACGAATGTCGGCATTGTGTTCCAGTTTTTTCAATTATTGCCCTCGCTTAATCTATTGCAAAACATCCTGCTGCCTATGGATTTTGTCGGCAAACTGCCGAAGCGGGAACGCCTGGAACGAGCGCGATATTTGCTTAACTTGGTGGGATTGGACGAACAAGCCAAACAATTGCCGGGGCAAGTGTCGGGCGGACAGCAACAACGCGCAGCCATTGCCCGCGCCTTGGCTAATGATCCGGCTTTGATTGTCGCCGACGAACCGACCGGCAATCTCGATTCCGCGACCGCCGACAGCGTGTTTGAACTGTTTTCAGCGTTGCAGCGCCAAGGGAAAACGCTGGTGATGGTGACGCACAACGAAGACCTGGCGCAATCCGCCTCGCGCCGCATCGCTATCCATGACGGACGTATTCACGACGATCAGTACCTGTCCAAACAACAGTCAACCGCATGATTTTCAACGCCAATCTCCGGCAAAAAGTCAGCGCCGATTTACTCGCTCATAAATCCCGGACTTTGCTGGCAATCTCCAGCATTGCGACAGGCTTGTTTGTGATCGGCACGCTGCTGGGCATGATGGACCTGCAACTGGGCGGCATGGACAACGCGCATCGGCAGTCGCAACCGTCGCACATCAGCCTGATGCTCAAGCAGGACGCCGATATCGCCGTCGCCGAAACCGTTAGAAACATCGACGGCGTTGCCAATATCGATACCTTGACCCAGATTACCGCGCAATTTAAAACGCCTGGGGCGACGCAATCGCAAACCGGGACAGTATTGTTCCGAACCGATTATCAAGATCAAAAATACGACCGCATGACGTTATTGTCGGGCAGTTTTCCACGCGGCAAAAGCATTGCCGTCGAACGCTTGTCTGCGCGATTTGCCGGGCTTAACAGCGGCGACAACATCGAATTTATCACCGCGAACGGCGCGGAAAAACTGGCTATCAACGGCATTATCCGGCATCCGTTTGTTAAGCCGCCTGCGTTTGGCGGGCCGTTGCATTTCTTTATCGCGCCGGAACTGGCTCCGGTTTTCGGCATACCCGCGCATACCTTCAGGCAGTTGCTGGTGCAGATAAAGCCGCCGTACAGCGAGGAAAAAACCCGTCATATCGCCGGTGAAATCCGCGCAAAACTGGCGGCATCGGGCATAGCCGTCAACGCCACGTTATTGCAAAATCCCGACCGGCATTGGGGCCGGGCGATTTTTTCCGGCATTCACCTGGTGTTGACCGTCATGGCATGGGCATCGCTGGCATTGAGTTCGGTATTGATCCTAAACACTGTTGCCGCGTTGATTACCCAGCAAACCGACCAGATCGGTATTATGAAATCGTTGGGCGCGCGCCGCCGGACAATCGCCAACCTCTATTTGTCCGAAGTGTTTATTCTGTCGTTGATCGCGTTGCTGATCGCCGTACCGTTGAGTTGGGCAGGCGCTTTTTACAGCAGCCGCTGGATTTTGGATGTGTTCAATATCGGGTTGAACGGCTTTGTCTATTCATCGCAAGCTTTGTATCTGATGATTGCAGGCGGTTTACTCGCACCGTTGCTGGCGGCGTTGTGGCCGGTCTGGAAAGGCGCCTCGATGTCGGTCAGGCAGGCCATTGCCAGTTACGGATTAGGCGCGGATTTTGTCAGTCGCGGCTTTGACCGCTGGCTTGAGCGCGCCGCCGCGGCTTTGTTGCCGACGCTTTACGCCGTCGCGCTGGGTAATTTGCTGCGCCGCAAAGCGCGATTGCTGTGGACGCAAAGCGTGCTGATTATTGCCGGCGTGCTGTTCATCGTCATCATGAGCCTGATTGCGTCGATTAACCTGACCTTGGACAACGAATTGGCGCGTAGCCGCTATGCCGTCCGCGTCGGATTTACGCAAGACCAGCCCGCCGAAATCGTCAAAGACATCGTGCGCAACATCCCGCCAACCGCCGCCGTGGAATTCTGGAACCGCCTGCCTGCCGAGCTGTTCCTGCGCGACAAGGTGATACGGCAATCCGGCAGCTTGGGCGTGCAAATGATCGCGTTACCCACCGATACCTCGATGTATCGCCCGCTAATCGTCGCCGGACGCTGGCTCGACCGAGCCGATGACCGTCAGAACCGGCTGGTTATCAACGCCGAGACCGCCGAACTAAACGGCATTCACGTCGGCGATACGCTCAGCGCCAAGCTGATGCAACAACCGGCTCACGAATGGCAGGTCATCGGCCTATATCGCTGGTTTGCCGGTTCCGGCTATGCCGTGGAACCGGTTTATGCGCCGTTAAGCACCATTCAGCCGGGTAACTTGAACGAACGCAGGCATTCGTTTGCGCTGCTGTCAGCGGATATTCATTCCCTGGCGGAAGAAAAAATCTATGTTGATGCATTAAAAACCGCATTCCAACAGCAACATATCAAACTGGATTTTTACACTACGCTGGCCAAACTGGAACAACGCCAGTTTGCCGAAAACCAGTTCCGACCGATTACCGGCATGCTGTTGGGGCTGGCGGTAATGATTGCCGTTGTCGGCGCGATCGGTCTGTCAGGAACCCTGGCTATCGGCGTATTGCAACGCACCCGTGAGATAGGCGTACTGCGCGCCATCGGCGCAAGTTCGTCGGCCATTTTCAAACTGTTCATACTCGAGGGTTTGTTTCATGGTTTATTGGCCTGGCTAATCAGCATTCCGGCCGCCTTTCTGGTCGCCGAACCGTTAGCCAAAAAACTGGGAACAACCATGCTGGGCATACATCTGGATTTTGTTTTTTCGCTGTTGTCGGCCGGGTCCTGGTTAGGCTTTGTGCTGATGCTGGCTGTGCTGGCGGCTTATTTGCCTGCCCGAAATGCGTCCAGAATAGCGGTCAGGGCCGGGTTGAGCTATTGATGGCGTTGAGAGAGGCTTGATTGGGGGATTTCAGTCAACAGGGAACATGAATATGCCGATATTGTTGGGCGGGTTAGCGTCTATCACCGGCGACAGCGCAGTCTGGGAATGGTTGCGGAATTTGGCGGAACTATCGAGGTCGCGATTTAAGCTGTAAGCAGGGTATTGGTGTCGTATTTGTTTTGCAGGGTTTATCAGCGATTTTTTAGGCTAAGTTTAGTGAAGCGTCCCGAACTGCATCCCCACGCCGGAGCGTGGGAACGACAAGCTTCAGTCCTAGGAATGATGCACCCAATCCGCGCCTAAAGTCCCTTGCAGTTGTTGCAGGTAAGCCGGATCGTTGATTTCGGCCAGCATGCGCTCGGTCGCTTCGAGTTTTTGGTTTAAGTCGGCGCGGTTGGCTGAGTCGTGCTGTTCCGTTGCCGCCAATTGTTGCTGGATATAAGCTTTGTGTTGTTGCCAAAGCGTGCTTTCGCGCTGCTGTTTGATTTCAAGACGCTGTTGATACCAGTCGCTTTGCAGCAAGCTGTCGCGGGTGAACATCGCCCGAATAGCCGGGTCGCTGGCGGTTTTGCCCGTATAGTGGCCTTCGGCCATGATGTGCAGCAATGCTTTTAATGGCGGGCAGGCGTCACTGATGGAACCGTCCTGAAAGTATTGTTGCGCCACCCGCTGCTGCGCTTCGTAGACATTGTCGATGCCGTCGACATAGCTGGGCATGTCCTGGGTTTCCGGTTTCAGCATGGCTTCGTCGAATACCGCAGTCGGGTAATCGAACATTTTGCCGAAGTTGGTATGCACAAACTTTTCGGTAATGCGATAGCCCAGCCGGCTTTGATAAACCGTGCGGCCTTCGTATTCGAAATCTTCCAGTTTCTCCAGCTGTCCCTGTTCGATCATGTACTGCGGATCGCGCTGGGTGACCGGCAGGCGCGACCAGATCTCGGGAATCAGCAGGCTGATGTCGTGATCGATCCGGCGTTTGGAGCCGATGAAACCTGCGGCCGTGGAAAAGCCGTCGTAGCCGCACAAGATGAATGAAACCAGTGCGGTGTTCAGGTCGGCGGTGGCCGATACGGCGTTAAACGGGCCTTTGGTCAGCGCGCCTTCGGAACCCGCGCCGGTGGTAGACGGCGATTTCCCGGTCAGGCTGCAAATGAAATCCATAAACAGCTCAGGCAGTTCCTGATAGTGGATCGGGTTATAGATCGCCAGCGGCCGGATGCCCGATTCAAGGTCGGCGGGATTGTTGCGCCGTCCGGTCAATACTTCGTTAACCGGGAAATAAACGGTCTGGTCGGCGTCAAGACCCCGCGCCAGGCGGGTGGACAGTTCGGCGATATAGCGCATTTTGGGGTTGGCTATATCGGGGCGAAGTTGCAGGTAACGGACGTTCTGGCTGGGCTTTCCGTCCACCAGCCGGGGATGCGCCGATGAGACGAAGTATTCGCCGTTCTTGCCGTTGACCGCCTGACGGATGACGTTTTGCATCGGCTCGCTGAATTCGTCGAAGTGGATCACGTCTTCGATAAACTCGCGCGCGTCCTCTGCGGTCAGCGGCTGGAAGTTGGAGATGAAATTGTCGGTGCGCGAAAAATCCAGTTCGGTCTGTAAATCGGTACCCCGGTGTATCGCATCGTCTGGACGCTGAAAAAAACTTTGTTCGCAGTTTTCGACCAGTTTGACGCTGGGGTTTTTATAATCGGGATTAAGCCCGCACAGGTAACGCGTCGGCACGACGGTGGACGCGGAAATATCGTCTTCCAGCTGGACCTTGGCCGAGGCGATAAAATCCTGCCGCAGTTTGAATACCCGCCACGCGCCTTTTTCGTCGAAGCCCACGCGCAGGTAACTGGCGATCAGTTTGCGGCCTTGGAACTTCAGTTCGTTGCCGGGATAGCTGTTGACCATATCGACGGAAAAATGTTTCCTCCAGTCTGGCCCCCATTCCTGCTTGTAAAAGCGTTTAATCATCAGCGCCACGGCCAGGATATGCTGGGGTATGGTTGCCAGCCATTGGTTGTGGGCGTCCGAAAATTGGGTTTCGGAAGGCGTCAGCAGTTTGATCACCGAGCCCAGGGTGCGTTCATTGCTGAGCAGGGGGCGGTGGTCGACGCCGTGCAGGGCCGGATCGCGGAAGCGGGTGGAATAATCGCGATTGAATATAGCGGTGACTATGTCCATGTCTTTATCGAAATCGTCGACAAAAACAGGACCGGAAATGATCGCTCCGGCAATCGACTTGGAAATCTCCGATTTGCCGCCCCCGGATACCGTGCTCGGTTTGTGGCAGAAAGTGCCTTCCTGGTGGGTGCCGATCAAGCGCCAGCTGGGCGCATTAGGGTGGCGTTCCATGTGGATTTTAAAGCCGTTGGGATAAACGTAAGTTTGGCCGAACAGCAGTTTAAGCGTTTGCGGTTTACGGTGATGCGTCCAGCTGATTTGCTGCTGTTGAATATCGAACTTTGCCGAATTAGGGATATAAATGATGTCGGGATAGTTTTTGTCGATAGCATAGCCTTCGTCTTGAGGCTCTATGACCGACGACAGTTGCCGGCAGACTTTATCGAAAGAATAATGCTCGCCGATATAGGAGGTATGCGGCAAAAATATCTCGCCCAGAATGACCCTAGGGAAGGCCAGCGCGCCGCCCGAATGCTCCTCTTCTGCGCCGCCGTACAGGTTGGCCGAGTAGCTGATATGGGACTTGATTTCCTTTTTGCTGTAGCCGAAATAGTTGTCGGCGATGACGGTGACGATAACCCCCTGCATGTTGCGGCACACCAGTTTAAAGGGCTGGCCGTTATTGTACAGCTCGTCCGCGTTTTGCCAGCACATGCCGTCTTTGCGCTGGCGCTCGGTCGCGTCATCAACATGCGGCAGGCCGAGTTCTTTTTTCCGGCAATGAACGAGGTGCGGCGCAAGAATGATGCAGCCGGTGTGTCCGGTCCAGTGTTCAATGTCCAGCGCGGCATCGTTTTCGGGCAGGAACGGGTCGCCCGCGTTGCCGAAAATCGATTCGACAAAATCCAGGTTGGCAACCAGTCCGCCGGGCGCAAAAAACCGCACTTCCATGGTTTTGACCGGCATGGCGGCGGAAACTTCCGGGCTCACGATAGGTCTGAGCAGCGACGATACCCAGAGTTTTGCGGCGTTGGCTTGGCCGCCGGTAAACGGCAGGCTTAAAAGATCGGAAGGAGGCGTCAGCGCAGTGCGGAGCAGCGCCGCGTAAGCCGTCACCGGTACTTCGTTTTTATCGGCCGGGACAGGAAGACCGCCTGCGGCGATATGGAACACGCCTTTGGTGGTGCGGCGGTCATTTTTCGGGTTATGCAGCACGCCTTGCTGTATCCGGTAAGAGTCGATATAAGCCGAATGAAATTCGTTATGCTGGAAGGGCAGGGACAGTTCCCTTGCCAGGCCTTTTTGTTCCAGTACAAAGGTTTCGCCCGGCAAGTTGACGGCTTCGGCTATGCCGTTTTCAACCAGGTAACTGTTAAGAAAATCCTGTATGCGTTGGTCGGCCGGGCAACGGTATTTGGCCAGCGCCAGCAGGCGGCGTTGCTGGAAATAATTTTTTAACAAACCGCCGGCAATCTTGAGGTATTGCGGGTCGTTTTCGACTTCGCAAGTCGGCTGGCCCAGCGCGGCAAGTTGCAGGTTGATATGTTGTAATTGTTCCAGTCGATCAGAGATGGATGGGGCAGGCTGGGAGGGGGCGGTCAGTGAGTTCATGCGTGTCGATTCCGGCGGTCTTTAAGATTGTAGTTATTATTCAGTGGCCAAAAATAGAACGGCGATAACGGTTTAAGCAAGGCTAAAAATTATTCATCCGCGTTATCGGCGTTCCGTTGTGTTCAATTTAAAAAGTAAGCCTTTTACCCGCATTGTAACAGCTACTCAGGAATAAAAATCCTCAAACTTTTTGATGAAAATACTCAGCTGATCGCCGGGCAAATGATTGATGCCCGCCGCGGCTTTGCGCCCTCCGCCGCTCGGAAAGGCTGAACATAGCTCGTCGGCGCCGGTTTTGTTGCATAGCGGCGCTCTGACGCCGACCTGATAGCTGTTGTCGCTGTTATGGGTGATGACCGCATGGGCTCTGGCCGGGTGAAGGTTGGACAGGGAATTCCCGAAAACGCCGTTAACGCGTCTTGCCCAGATGGTGTCCGGCAGTATGAAGACGGCGACGGCGTTGCTTTGGTATTCCGGGGTGATGAGTTCGGCATTCGCCATGTCTTCCTGGTAGCCCTGTTTCAGTTGCGTAAAGATGTCATGGTTGCCGCTGATGAAGTCAAAAGGGGATTGGAACTCCGCCATTTCCCGATACAGTGCGTCCGGGGCGAAATGCAGGTCGGCTATGCAGCTGCCGTAACCGTTATAGTTGATGTAGATGCCCAGGTCTCTCAGGGTTTCGAGTTCTGTTGGGTTGAGATTCAGGGTTGCGGCCAGCTGTTCGGCGCTGCGGTTTAAATTGTCGCCAAAAGCTGCGGTTATGGCCCACAACGGGTATTTGCCGTTCAGGTGCTGATTAACCAACAGGCTGGTGCAGACCGCGCTGTCGGTGTTAATCAACGCTTTTAAATGGGGATGTTTCGGAATATCGCCGGGTTGGTGGTGATCGACATAAAAAATATGTGCGCCCTGATTTAAAAACTCGTTAACCCGCGCGCTGTTTTTTTGCAGGGAAATATCCAGTACCGTGATCCGATCGCCGGAGCTTGCGCTGAATTTATCCAGTAACTGTATGTCGCGCTTGATGCCGGTGACGAGCTTCGCTGACAGCGGTTGATCGAGGCGTAGTTGAATCAGGGCGCAAATGCCGTCGGCATCGCCATTGAAGACATCGAAGTTCATGGTTCATTCCTTTGCGGGCAAGATATTTCGAACGCGTAGCAGTGATATGACCTGCTGTACGCTTTCTTCGAGCGTAAGCAGGTTGGTGTCGATTCTTAAATCAGGATTTTCCGGTTCTTCGTAAGGCGAGGATATGCCGGTGAACTCCTTGATTTCACCTAGCCGGGCTTTTTTATACAGGCCTTTGACATCGCGTTGTTCGCAAACCGGTAACGGGCAAAAACAGTGGATTTCAATAAAATCGCCATCCGGCATCAGGCTTCTTGCTATGGCGCGTTCCGTTTTAAACGGAGAAATGAACGCGGTCAGCGTTATTACGCCCGCTTCAAGCAACAGCTTGGCGGTTTCGCTGATGCGGCGGATGTTTTCCTTGCGGTCTTTATCGCTAAAGCCGAGGTCGCTGCACAAGCCGTGACGTACATTGTCGCCATCCAAAACAAACGTGTTTAAGCCGTATTGATGCAAGTGTTCCTCTACCGCATGGGCCAGCGTCGATTTGCCGGAACCGGACAGGCCGGTAAACCAGAGCACTGCCGATTTATGCGCGTTTTTTTGTTCGCGGCGTTGCCGGGTGACGGTGGCGCGGTGCCATACGGTATTGGGGCTTTTGTCCGGTTGCTTGTTCATCGGCGATTGAGTTTATTCAGTCAGCGCAAAGCCGATTTTAACGGTGACCTGCCAGTGTGCGACTTTGCCGTTTTCTATGTGGCCGCGGGTTTCGACAACTTCAAACCAGCGCATGTCGTGGATGGTTTTTGACGCCTTGCCGATGGCGTTTTCGATAGCTTGCTGCATGCCGATGGTTGAAGAGCCGGTCAGTTCTATTTTTTTGTAAACGTGGTCAGTCATGATCTTTACCTTTGTTGGGTGTAATAAAAGTCCAGTTCTTGCAAACGCTCCGGTGTGCCTATGTCCATCCAGAAGCCGTCCGTTTTCTGTCCTGAAACCCGGCCGCTTGTCATGGCCCGGCGTAATAACGGCCCAAGCTTGCTGGGGCCTTTAGGTATGTTGTGGAACAGTTCCGGGCGATACAGTCCGATGCCGCTAAAGGTGAATCGTTCAGCGCTGCTGGAAACGAGCAGTCCGTCCTTGTCCAGGCCGAAGTCGCCTTGTGCATTATGCGCCGGATTATCGACCAGAACCAGGTGGGCCAAATCGACAGCCAGGTTTTTGAGTTCGGCAAAAGGAAAGTCTGTCGCTATATCGCCGTTGACCACCAGAAACGCCTCGTCACCTAATAAGTGCAGCGCATTAATAATGCCGCCGGCCGTTTCCAATGCATGTTCGCCTTCCGGTGAATAGCTTATGTTTGCGCCAAACTGATGGCCGTTACCCAGCCGGTCTTCTATTTGCAGTCCCAGATGGGCATGATTGATGACTATATCGTTAAAACCGTTGGCTACCAGTTGAGTGATTGTATGTTCGATCAGCGGTTTTCCGGCAGCTTGAAGCAGGGGTTTGGGCGTGTGGTCGGTTAACGGACGCATTCTTTCGCCGCGCCCCGCTGCTAATATCATCGCTTTCATACTTCGACTTTGCTCAGTACAGGTCCTTCGACTGCGCTCAACACAGGTGCTGAGCATTTGCCGTGCGCAGGCAGCGCATGATCGTGCAGGAAGTCGTTGAATTCGGCAAGCTCGGGGTATGCCACGCAAACGGCGGTGACATAGTTCAGGGTGCGCGGTATGTCGTTAAGATAGTTAGACTTGCCGTCTCTCAAATGCAGGCGGGAGAAAATGCCGATAGCTTTAAGGTGGCGCTGTAGCCCCATCAGGTCAAACCAGCGTTTAAATTGGGCGGGGCCGCAGTGAACGAGCCCGGCTTGCCGTAGCCGCTCAAAATAGTCATTCCGCCATTGTTCAACCTGGGCTTCAGGCCAGGCTATGTAACAATCGCGCAATAATGACACCAAGTCGTAGGTGATCGGGCCGATTACTGCGTCCTGAAAGTCGATCACGCCGGGCGAATCGCTGTCTAAAACCATCAGGTTGCGGGAATGGTAATCCCGGTGTACGCAGGTGCCGGGCTGCTCCAGAGCCGATGCTGTAAGAACGGCGCGGACCGGTTCCCAAACCGCTGCAGGGATTTGAATATCCAATAACTGGCCTAAAAACCATTCGTCAAAAATAGCCAGTTCTTTGCGCAGCAGCGGCTCGTCGTAATGCGGCAGCCCTGCGTTTTGTACCGGCGTCAGGGTTTGCAGTTTAAATAAGCTGTCGAAAGCGGTTTGATATAAGTCGGCGGCAGTGGCCGCATCAAGCCGGTCCAGAAAACACTGGCTGCCGAAATCTTCCAGCAGTAAAAATCCGTCAGTCAGGTTTTGATGGAAAATGTTCGGGACGTTGATCCCGGATTGCGCCAGCAGCTTGGCGATTCTAATGAAGGGTTCAATGTTTTCTTTGGTTGGGGGAGCGTCCATGACGATAAACTGCTGTTTGTTAACGGCTCCTGCATCCATGCCGTCATTTGAAACCCGGACTCTAAAGTAACGTCGAAAACTGGCATCGCTGGAAGCGGGCGCACATGCGGTGATGGTGAGCAACAAATCGTTTTCAAGCCAGTCGAACATTAACATTGTTCTTAAGTCTTCAGGCATCATGATGTTTAGGATAGATTAGTATAATGGTGGGGTAGTAAGGTAAAATTAGCGCCCGGCATTTTATTCGATTTTTGATCCATTACGCTACTGAACTTATACCATCTATGCGCCGCCGCTTAATACTGTTTTTTTTACCTTCCATTTATGCGCCTTTCAGCATCGCTAGTGAAGCACTCTGGAATTGTGTGCAAAACAAGGATAGCAATGAGTGGGTTTGTGTAGGTGAAAAAAAGCCTGTGGATAAAACCGACGCGGTAAAGCCAAGCGCTCCAACCGCAAGCTCCGTACCCGAACCTGCGCGGGCAACGGCGCCTACGGATGTCAAGCCCGTAGAGACTGCCAAGGAGACGCCTGTTAAAGAGAAACAGCCGTTTCGTTCGGAGCCTATTGAGAATATTCCGCCGGCTGTTGTCGCAGAGCCGGGGGGCGTCAAGCAACAGCCGGTCCCGGTTAAAAAGACTGAGCAGGAAGCTGCCGCTTCCAAACTTCCGGTCAGCACCAAGTCAGACAAAGACACGCGACAAGCTAATGTAGAACTTAAACAAGTCGCCTTGTCGCCAGACGGTTCTCCAAAAAGATCGCTTCAAACTGAAACCAATCGTCCAGGCTGGACCTGCGACGCCAAGTCGGGGGATAAAAACTGGGATTGTAAGTTGGTCGGCGAAGATCCCAAGGGGCAGGCGCGCATTGTCGAAACGCCTGAAACCGGCATAAGTTTGCTGACTCCGGCGTTTGACCACGGCGAAGAGCAGACGTTTAAAAACATTAAATCGCAATTGAAGTATGATCCCTGGCAGAACTGCGCGGCGCCCGCGGGCGCCAAGCCCAGTTTTGTGCCTGGAAAGGATTTGAGGGACGTATCGCCGCTGGATATTAATTCCGATTATGCGGAAATATTCGATAACGAAATCTACAGCTATGTCGGTAATGTTGAAATGACCCGTGCGGATCAGAGTTCGGTTTCTCATAAAGCGAGTTATGACACGGTTTCTCAGGCATTAGATTTAGAGGGCAATGTCTATTACAGCGACGATGAACTGGCTCTGCATAGCCAGTCTGCATCCCTTGACATGGCTGCCGATCAAGCCAAATTGAGGGAGGCCTTGTTTATTTCTCCGGCTACGCCGCTCAGGGGGCGGGCGAACACGATTTATCGGGAAAGCAAGAGTCTGACGAGATATAAAAGTGTTGCTTATACCAGCTGCCGCCCCGGCAATCAGGACTGGGTCGTGCATGCGAGTGAGTTGAAGATGAATAAAGTGACCGGGCAAGGCGCCGCTAAAAATACCTGGGTTGAGTTTAAAGGCACGCCTGTGTTTTATTCGCCTTATATGTCGTTTCCGATTGATGACAGACGGCTTTCCGGTTTTCTTGCGCCTTCATTCGGCAATACGCAACGAGGCGGTTTGAGGCTGGAAATGCCTTATTACTGGAATATAGCGCCTAATTATGATGCAACTATACGGCCCCGGTATCTTTCAAATAGGGGCGCTTTATTGGGTGGGGAATTCCGCTACCTGACGGAAATGTCAAAAGGGAATGTGGATCTGGAATATATGCCCCGTGACAGTCTACTCAATACATCCCGTTATTTGGTAGGATTTAAGGATGCCAGCCAATTTACACCTCATATCAGTTCAAACCTGAATTTAAACAAGGTGTCGGATAAAAATTATTTTATCGATTTGGGCAATGCGTTGAGTATGTCCACTTACAACAGCTATCTTGTAAGTCAAGGTAGTCTGAATTATGCAAACACAGGGGTTTCATTAAGAGGCACTGCGACCAGTTATGAATCGATTGACCAAGCGATAAACGACGCGGGATTACCGTATCGGACGCTGCCGCGAGTTAATTTGAATTTGAATCATGCATTCGATTTTATGCCGTTGAATACGGCGATGGATACGGAATATGTATATTTTCAACATAGCACATTGCTGAACGGTCAGCGGGCCGGTGTTAGGCCGTCAGTCAGTTTTCCGTTGCAAACTGCCAGTGCGTTTTTAATACCCAAGCTCTCCTTGCAGCATACCCAATATTCGTTAAGTAACCCAAAAGACAGTGCTGCATTAGCTCCGAGCAGCATGTCAAGAACTATACCGATTTTTTCTACAGATAGCGGCCTGTATTTAGAAAAGGATGTAAACTTTTCTAATAGATCTTATCTGCATACGCTTGAACCCAGATTGTTTTATTTGTATATCCCCAGGACTGATCAGAGTGGTATCCCCGTTTTCGATACCGGGTTAACTGATTTTTCATTTAACAGCATGTTTTTGGAAAACCGCTTTAGCGGCGGGGATAGGGTGCAGGATGCTAACCAGCTAACGGCGGCCTTAACAACGCGTCTGGTCGATACTAAATCCGGTCGAGAAAAGTTAAAGCTCAGTGTGGGTCAGATTGCTTATTTTCAGGATAGGAAGGTTAATTTGCCGGGCTATCAGGAATCTTTGCCAGGCTATTTCCCGGATACCGATAGGTTCTCGAATCTGGTGACTGATCTCAACTTTGAATTGACAGATCATTTATCGGTTAGCTCAGGGGCGCAATGGAATCCTCATCTGAATCGGGTTGTCAGGCAGAACCTCGGGATACATTACCAGAATGAGCCTGGTGAGATTATTAATCTCGGTTATCGTTACAGGAAAAATACAACTTATCCAGATGCTTCAGGATTAAGGCCTTATGACATTGTTAATAGTGACGTTTCCTTTCACTGGCCGATTTATAACGATTGGTCTGCTGTTGGACGTTGGAGTTATTCATTGCTGAACAATAACACTCAGGAAAGTTTTATTGGCGCGGAAAAAGAAAATTGTTGTTGGCGTTTCCGTGTTATTGGACGGCGCTGGATTAGTGGTATAGGTATTAATTCAGACCCAAATAATCCGAACGCGCCAATTGCCCTCAATGTGACGGGCATACCCCAGACGGGTGTGTTTTTTCAGATTGAACTAAAAGGATTGACCGGTATCGGGACAAAACTGGAGGAGTTTTTTCAGCAGCAAATTTATGGTTATCAGGCACCGAAAAATGATTAAACAAGAAAATATCAAAATAGCCATTGTAGCGGCGCTGTTATGCAATCTACTGTTCGGCAGTTTTTCAGTGCATGCCGAAGTTCTTGATACCATTATCGCTGTGGTTGAAGATGACGTTATTCTTGAAGGAGAGTTACAAAAGGAAGTGGCCGTCATTGAACAAAGAATGCAGCAAGGTAACGCCACGCTCCCGCCCGCGTATGTGCTGCGCAAACAAGTGCTGGAAAAAATGATTATCGATAAACTCCAGCGGCAATTAGCGGAAAAAGCGGGGATTACTGTCAGCGAAGAAATGCTCAACAGCTCGGCGGCCGATATAGCCCGAAGAAACAACATGGAGCTAGATCAATTCAGGACAGAGCTGGAAAGCCAGGGCATGAGCTATCAAAGCTTTTTGGATAGTATCCGCAATGAAATCGTCATTAATCAATTGCGTAGTAGAGAGATAGGCGGACGTATTAAGGTTACCGACCGTGAGGTCGAACATTATATGGAAACCCAGGATAAAATAGGCGAAGCGGCCACTCAATACCATCTGGGACATATATTGATTGCGGTTAAGGAAGGTGCGTCATCGGCAGAGATACAGCGAGCGATGAGCAGGGCCGAAGATATTGTCGGGAGCTTGCGGGGAGGACAAGACTTTAGTCAAACAGCGATCAGTGAGTCCGATGACGCTAATGCTCTGAAGGGGGGCGATTTGGGTTGGCGTACCGAGAGTGAAATACCAACCCTGTTTGTTAATGAGGTCAGTCAGATGAAGCAGGGCGATGTGTCTGAGCCGATACGCAGTCCGAGCGGTTTTCATATCATTAAAGTACTAGAGCTAAAAGGCACGGACAATCATATGATCATCAAAACCAAGGTTCGACATATTTTAATTAAAACCAATGAATTGGTTGACGATGCCGAAGCAAGAAAACGTTTGCTGGCATTAAAAACCCGTATTGCCGATGGCGATGATTTTGCTGCTTTGGCACGGGCGCATTCAGACGATAAAGGTTCTGCATTAAAAGGCGGTTCATTGGATTGGGTGGGGCCGGGGGATTTGGTTAAGCCGTTTGAAGACGCGATGGCAAAACTCGGCATTAACGAGGTTAGCGATCCTGTACAAACGCAGTTCGGCTGGCACATGATTCAGGTTTTAGGCCGGGAAAATAAGGATGATAGTGATGAGTTCAAAAAGAACCTGGTCAGAGATGCTATCCGCAAACGGAAAATTGAGGAAGAAACAGAGCTTTGGGTGCGCAGATTGCGCGATGAGGCTTTTGTGGAAATCTATCAAGACAGGCTTTGAAACAGTGTTGTGCGGTTAGCGCTTCAAGATCGGAATTGGGATGAACGGCAAAAATAAAAAGGATGATGCGGATAAGGGGCTAATAAATGCTGCCGCAACCCAGCCGGGCATTAAAATGGTACGCTATCGTTTGGATGTCGGATGTAAACATCAGATTACCCCGGAAGAGCTTAAGAAGGTGTTGATTGAGGAGTCCGGGGTCGACAAAAACAATATCAACAATATTAATATTCAAGGTGATTACACGCTGGTTGAGTTGCCTGATGAAATGCCGCCGGATATATTCCAGCATTTAAAAGCAGTGGAAATCAATCAGCATAAGCTGGATATAAAACGGATAAAAGCACGTCATAAAAAACGCGGCAACTACCGGGGGCGGAGGGGGAAACCGCGTACTCCCCAAGCTGATAATGGCGGAGCTGAATAAATTGGCGTTAATCTGATCGACTAGAGATAGCGTTAAATTCCGCCGGCTACGAAGGAGACAGAGGCAAGGCGCTTCAGTCGATGCGGGAGGCGTTGCCGACGAAAGGGTTGCTGCGCATTTCTTCCCCAAAAGTAGACATCGGGCCGTGACCGGGAATAAAAGAAAACTCTTTACCCAAGGGCCATAGATTATTTTTGATTGAATTAATCAAGGTATTGAAATCTCCTTTCGGTAAATCGGTTCGACCGATTGAGCCTTTAAATAACACATCGCCGACTATAGCCAGTTTTGTGTTGCGGTGAACAAAAACCACATGTCCCGGTGTATGTCCAGGGCAGTGAAAAACGTCCAGTATCTCTTCGCCAACCTTGACAATATCACCCTGACTTAACCAGCGGGACGGTGTAAATGAATCACAGGCCGGGAAGCGAAAAGTCCGGCATTGTTCGGGAATGGCGTCAATCCAGAATTGGTCGTCTTGATGAGGCCCTATGACGGGGATGGAAAGCAAAGCCGCCAGTTCAGCAGTGGCGCCGATATGATCAAGGTGGCCGTGAGTGATTAAGATCGATTCGGGCAATACATTTTCCCTGTTAATGATTTTTAGAATCATATCAATATCACCGCCGGGATCAACGATGGCCGCTTTATGAGACTGCTCGCAAATCAGCAAGGAACAGTTCTGCTGATAAGCGGTAACCGGAATAATACAAAATCGCATAGGTAAGTGAAGACAAAAAAACAAATCTTATCACTAAAATGAAAAACCACCATTAACCGTGAAATGCATGATTTTCACGGTGCGTTACTGACTGCTCGTTTAACACTATGACAAACATACAATATATCAATACCCCTGATCAGCTGGTTAAGCTGTGTAAACAGATTAAAAAAGAGCCCTGGTTGGCTCTTGATACAGAGTTTTTGCGCGAAAAAACCTATTATCCGAAATTTTGCCTGCTGCAAATAGCGACACCGGAATGGGTGGCGTGCGTTGACCCTATAGCATTACCGTCGTTGGACATCCTTTTTGAAGTCATATACAGCCCCTCCATCGTAAAAGTATTTCATTCCTGCCGACAGGATTTGGAGATATTTTATCAATTGACCGGGAGGATACCTGCGCCGCTATTCGACACCCAAATAGCTGCACCGTTGCTGGGTTTTCAGGAGAATCCAGGCTACGCGATGCTGGTCTCGAGCCTGTTGAACGTGAATTTAAACAAGGCGCATACCCGAGCCGATTGGACCAAACGGCCGCTGATAGCTGCGGAAATTCAATACGCTGCGGATGATGTGATTTATTTATGCAAGATTTATCAAATGATGTTGCAGAAATTAGCCGAACTGGGACGTACTGATTGGTTGGAGCGGGACTTTGCTGAGCTGGAAAATCCGAATTTGTATGAGGTAAAGCCCGAGAAAGCCTGGTTGAAAATTAAAGGCAAAAATAAACTGACCGGCAGGCAATTATCAATAGTTCAAGCGTTGGCCGAATGGCGGGAAAAAACCGCGCAGTCTGAAGATCGTCCCAAGAGCTGGCTGTTGCGCGATGAGTTGCTGTTCGATATGGCCAAGCTGCAACCGGAAGCCGTTGGCGACTTGGCCAATGTTCGGGGCATCAATGAACGCGTGGTTAATCGTTACGGTGCGGAACTGTGTCAACTCATCACTGCGGCCAAGAATCGCCCCCCTATACCCCTAAATGAAAAAGGCCGGCCTGCTAAAAAAACTCAGCAACAAGAAGCGATATTGGATATTTTAACAGCGCTGGTCAGAATACGCGCCGAAGAAAATTCGTTAAATCCGGTTATTCTTGCAACGCGCAAAGACCTGGAAGTGTTGCTGTTCAATGACGATGATGAATGTCCGCTTTTGCACGGCTGGCGCTTCAAAATGGCCGGTAGGGAATTGGTAGGTTTGTTAAAAGGCGAGTTGTTATTAGGGATAGAGTCTGACAGGCTGGCTATTATTGAAGGCCAATCTTTGGCATAGGTTAATTCCTATCCAATTGGTTTTAATTACTGGTCCACATATTCTGTGTGGATATTTGACATTACAAAACTGTTGGGATACCGTTGCCTTAAGGGAATTTTAAGTTTTGATCCCCTTGCCAGCCTTTTTGGGGTAGATTTATGACCGGATCGGTTAAGGTTATAAAAACCCTGTGGACTAAACATTTCATGAGGAATCAATAATGAATAAGAAAAACCTCTTCACTGCCTGTGTACTTTGCAGCGCATTATTGTCAACAGGAGCGGCTTATGCGGATGAGAGTTATCTATCCGGCGTGGGCTCTAAAATAGGTCAGGGACTAGCTAATACAACGACTGGTGTTGTCGAGATACCGAAAAACATTATCAATATCAGTCACGATCAAAATGTTTTCGTCGGAATAACATGGGGGTTGTTGCGTGGCGTCATAGAGACTGTCAACCGGACGACTGTGGGTGTAGTGGAATTGATTACTGCACCTATCCCTTCAGATGATTTTATTACTCCGCCTTATGTATGGAACCGGTTTAGTGAAGATAGCCGTTATTTTGGTCTTCATGTGCCGGGATACTGGACTACCTACGGACCGTTAGATGACGGCGAATAACCATTGACCCATTAAATATAATCGTGCGTCGATTCGCGAGAAGGTGACGTGTGATTAGGATTGAAAAAGGATAAAGTTATGAACAAACAATGTATTTACGTGCCGTTCGCCGTATTAGTCGCAGCTCTTGCCGCTTGCAGTGCGCCAGCACAGAAAGATATTCCGGCGCTAACTGCGGGAATTGATGCCGCTAATGCCGGTCATTACCGCCAAGCTATCATGCATGAGGAGATAGCCGAGGAAAAACTCGAAGAGGCCGACGAAGCTTTAGCTCACTGGAAAAAAGATCATTACTGGAATATCAATGACCGGCAAAAAGCCCTGGATGCGGCTCGTGAAGCTGCGGAACACCGGCTCGCGTCGGAAAAAGAGATGTGCCAGTGGTTAACGCAGGTTCACAGTCAAAATCATCTTAAGGATGGGGCGGTTTCAGCCCAATATTCCGCCGTATTTTTCGCGGATGGCAGTGCGGTACCTTATAAATACGAGGAACATGAAATTGCTATCCTAGGCTCATATTTGGAAGCTCATCCCGACGTTTCAGTCAATATAGAGGCTTATACCGACACGGTCGGCAGCGCGGCAAGCAATCAAAGTCTCTCGGAAAGAAGAGCCTCCACTGTCAGAGACATGCTGGTCAAGAACGGCGCCAAGGTTCAGCAACTGCATGTAAAGGCTTTGGGTAAAGCGCATGGTCCTGACAATACCCGGGATCAGCAACATCGGATAGTCTCGATGGTTACTATTCACCCTGCTTATGCCGATTGTTCTGATTTGAAATAACCTTCATCAAAGTTCCCTCCCTGTAACCTCAAATGGCTACAGGGAGGGCGGTATTCCTCTCTGTTTTATTCAAAAATCCACTGCCGGCCCCCGTTCAGCAAAAAAACCAGCAAGCGATAATAAAAACTGACAGCTTTTAGTGTCAGACTTGTTTCCTAATATTATGTTTAAGTTTAAGTTAGTTTAAGCTGATGCTTGCAGCGCGTGATTGTCATATAATGACCGTTTTAGTTTTTATTGTTCCCGGAAGGTACGTTAATATGAAAAAGATCGTTTTGTTTGTTTCAGTTTTGTTGTTCTTTTTTAGCTCACTAGCCAGCGCTCATGGCCCTGTGCGTCAAAAAGCCGAAGAGAAAATCACCATCAATGCACCCGCTGAAAAAGTCTGGGCTATTATTAAAAATTATGGCGATATGTCCTGGCATCCTGAAGTTTTTAACACAACCGTTAAGGGCGACAATACAAAAGGTGCGATTCGTGTTTTGACCTTAAAAGACGGCGGCACGATTACCGAAGAATTAAAAAAGCATGACGACGCGAAAATGTCTTATGCATACAAAATCACTGAAATGAGTTCATCTAAATCGATCACTCATGCCGGTGCTGAAGAAAAAGTTCCAGCGTTACCGGTAAATGATTACGCAGCGAGCATCGAATTGGCCGATAAAGGCGGCAGCACCGAGGTTATCTGGAAAGCCGGTTACTACCGTGCCTACATGAACAACAACCCGCCGGAAGAAATGAACGAAGAAGCCGCTAACACAGCAGTGAAAGCTATGTTGGAAACAGGATTGATTAACTTGAAAAAATTGGCTGAAAAGTAAGGTTTAGCGAGTGTTCCCTGTGAACTATCGCCACGCCAGCTCCCGGCTGGCTAGTGGCATACACACCATCCTTGGCAATAAGGCTGTAGCGATTTACATCGCTACAGCCTTTTTATCTACGCCGCTGGCAGCCCAGCCTTTTGCCTACATCAGCAACCAATTGGCCGACAGCGTATCTGTTATCGATACGGCAACGGCCCGAGTGGTCGATACGATTGCCGTTCCCGGCAAACCGGCAGGAATTGCGGTTGCTCCTAACGGCAAGCATTGTTATGTCAGTACGCCGGAAGCCAAAGGCTTTGCCGTTGTCGATACAACAAAACGCGAAGTCATCGCCACTGTTGCGGTCAATGACGGCACCCTGGGTATTGCTGTCGGACCCGATAGCAAGCGGATTTATGTGGCGGATTGGTATAAGAATACCGTTTCGGTTATCGATGCGAACAGTCTGCAAATACTGAGTACGATAGCAGTCGGCGAATCACCGTCAGGATTGGTTGTCAGTCCCGATAACCGCTGGCTCTATGTCGCCAACCGGATCAGTAATTCGGTTTCCCAGATCGATTTGAAGACCTTGGACGTTAAAAGAACCGCGCAGGTTGGGACGCATCCGTTTGGACTCACCATCGATGCCAGAGGCGAACGCATTTATGTCGCCAATGTACAAAGCGATGATGTGACGGTTGTGGAAACAGCCAGGATGAAGCCCGTTGCCACCGTAAAGGTCAACATGTTGCCTTATGCAACAGCGCTGGCGCTTAATGACAGCCGACTGGTGGTGACCAATCAGGATGATGGTTCGGTTTCCGTTATCGATACGGAAACCTTAAAGGAAATCGCCCTGATTAAGGTGGGCGAAAAGCCCGAAGGCGTCAGTACCCATCCCGATGACCGGCATGTCTACGTCGCTAACTGGTTTGACGGCAATGTTTCGGTGATCGACGCCAGAACCTTGAAAGTGATTGATACCATTACAACCGGCGAAGGCAGTCGTGCATTTGGGCAGTTTATAAGCAAATGATTGCTGTAGAAGAAGGGACCCAAAAAGTCTCGTCTTCTACCGGCCTTTAAACAGTCCCGATACAACACGCATTACAATCCCTCCTCAATCAGATTACCCCTTTAAATGCCGTCACCGAATCAACTTATCGCTTCTCTTCCTTATTTTTCCGACAGTGCAGAGCTGTTTTCCATTTATGCAGACAAGGATTGGGCTGTTTTTTTGGATAGCGGTTTTCCCCACAGCAACCAGGGACGATACGATATTATTGCGGCTGATCCGGTGTGCACCCTGGTTACACGCGGCGAGATGACCGAGATTACCCGCAATGGCATAACTCTAAAATCAACTGAAAACCCGTTTGATTTGGTTAAACAACAGCTTCGTTCATTTCCAGATTTTAACCTGAAGACAGATCTCGGTGATTTGCCGTTCAACGGCGGGGCCATCGGCTATTTTTCTTATGATTTAGCGCGCAGACTGGAAGTCTTGCCGGCAATTGCCCAAGATGAAGAGCATATTGCCGAAATGGCGGTGGGGATCTACGAGTGGGCTGTCATCGTCGATCATCACCGGCAAAAAAGTTACTGGGTCGGGCAATGCGATCAGCAAAAGCGGCAGGACTTAATCAAGCAGTTCAGCCAATTACCGGCAAGACAGGATGATCATGGTTTTAAGGTTGTCGGCGAGATTAAGTCCAATATGGACAAGGATTTTTATATACGCGCCTTTAACCGGATCAAGCACTATCTTAAGGAAGGCGACTGTTATCAGGTGAATCTGACGCAACGGTTTGTAGCAGGTTGCGAAGGCGACCCGTGGACAGCCTATCAAACCTTGCGCAAATTAAACGCCGCCCCGTTCAGTTGCTATCTTAATCTGCCCGAAGTGCAGATTTTAAGCTCATCCCCGGAGCGGTTTTTGAAACTGGCTGATGGCGTGGTCGAGACCAAGCCCATTAAAGGAACGCGGCCGAGAAAAACTGATTATGTGGAAGACCTGCAGCAGATAAAAACCCTGCAAGCCAGCAACAAAGACCGGGCGGAAAACCTGATGATCGTCGATTTGCTGCGTAATGACATCAGTAAAACCTGCAAGAGCGGTTCGGTCAAAGTGCCGAAGTTATTCGATGTCGAAAGTTACGCCACCGTACATCATCTGGTCAGCACGGTAACCGGCCTGCTGGCGGATAACCGGCACGCATTGGATTTGTTAAAAAGCTGCTTTCCGGGCGGATCGATTACCGGCGCACCCAAGATCAGGGCCATGGAAATCATCGAGGAACTCGAACCCAACCGGCGCGGCGTTTATTGCGGCGCTATCGGTTACATCGGTTTCAACGGCAACATGGACACCAATATTGCAATCAGGACATTGGTGCATTCGGACAACACCATCCGTTTCTGGGCGGGCGGCGGTATCGTCAACGATTCCGTCGCCGAAGAAGAATACCAGGAGAGTTTTGACAAGGCGGCGGCCATGCTCGATTTATTGCAGCGTTTTACGGTCAGGTAATGCGCGATTTAACCGCCGCTGGCATAACATGATTATTATCAAACTGGGCGGCAGCCTGTCCCGCTCGGATGTGCTCGTCAACTGCCTGGATGCGGTGGAGAAAAACTGTCAGGGCAGGGCGGTGGTGATTGTTCCCGGCGGCGGCGCGTTTGCCGATCAAGTCAGGCTCGCGCAACAACACTGGCAATTCGACGATACCACCGCGCACCACATGGCCCTGTTAGCCATGCAGCAAATGGCCTTGTTGTTCAAAGGGCTTAAACACGGATTTGCTATTGTCCATACCGTTTCGGCGATTCAAGAACAGTTAAACCGGCAAAAAACCGTCATTTGGTCGCCGGATATTATTGAACTTGATAACGCAGGCATACAGGCAAGCTGGGATATAACCTCGGACAGCCTGGCGGCATGGTTGGCTAAGACGCTGTCGGCAACCGAGCTTATCCTGATAAAGTCAGCCGGTATCGATGCCAACCTTAGCCTGCAACAACTCGCCGAACAACAGATAGTCGACAAAGCCTTTTGCGATTTTGTCGCGCAAGCCGCTTTTACGACACGCATTATTAATGCGCAAACCTGGACTGAATAGCCCGCATTCGCCACCCCCCATTCATAGCGGTCAGGACGTTTGAACTGGCGTTCACATAACGAAGACTTTCTCGGTGCACTTGCCGCTTTTAAAAAAGCTGTATATTAGCGGCGCGCTCTGCGATAGTCCGCCAAATTAATTTCATGCTTTTTCAGCTTGGTGTAGACGGCGCGGGCTGTCATTTCCATGTCTTCCGCCGTTTTCTTGATGTCGCCCTGATGTTGTTTTAAAGAGCTTTCAAGAAACGATCGCTCGGCTTTGGCAATCGCGTATTCCTTGATGTCTTTCCATAGTTCGGCATTGTTCGAGTCAGTTGGAAGTTCCAAATCCAGTTGGGCCATTTCCTTGCCGGAGGCGAATAAAATGCTGCGTTCAAGGATGTTTTCCAGTTCGCGGACATTGCCCGGCCAGGGATAAGCGCGAATCTTTTGCATGACTTCACGGCTGACCGATTCAACCGCTTTGTTATACTTCTTGCTGAGGCGCTGCACTATCAATTGTACAAGATAAGGCAGGTCTTCCGGGCGTTCGGCCAGCGGCGGGATGCTTAATCGAACCACATTGAGGCGGTAATACAGGTCATTGCGGAACAGGTTTTGTTTAACCAGTTCTTCCAGGTTGTTGTTGGTCGCGGAGATGATTCTCAGGTCGACCGACAAGGTTTGCTTGCCGCCAACCCGTTCCAGTTCGCCTTCCTGAAGTACGCGAAGCAAGCGGGTTTGCGCGGCGGGGGACAGTGTATCGACTTCATCCAGAAACAAGGTTCCGCCCTCGGCCCTTTCAAAATAGCCTTGATGCACTTCGATGGCGCCGGTGAACGCGCCTTTTTCATGCCCGAACAGCGCGCTCTCGATCAGGCTTTCAGGAATTGCGCCGCAGTTGATTGGAATAAACGGGTTGTTGCAGCGGTCGCTCATCGCATGTATCGCGCGTGCAATCAATTCCTTGCCGACGCCGGTTTGACCCTGAATCAGCACCGTTGCCGGCGTTGGTGCAATCACTTCTATGGATTGCAGGATTTTTTGCATGGCCGGCGATTTGGCGATAATCGCAGGAGACTGGTGTTTTTTTGCAGTCTGCTTGCTTTGTTGCCGCCAAATCTGTTGCATACTCTGCTCAATGCGCGAGTGCAGTTCGTTAATATCCTGCATTTCCTTGACCGGTGTCGTGTCCGTGTATTCCGTTCCCGGCCGCTCTTTTGCCGCATTTGGGTTGGTGTATACGCAAACTTCGCACTTGCCGTCGTGGCGGGCGATGCTTTGTTTGATTTCCACCTTGGCGTAGCCGAAATTTCTGGCGGCGATGCCGCCAAAGACGCTGGACGTCATTCTGCACAATTCAGGAAAATTGGTAACCCGGTCGCCAAAAGGACAACAGCTGTTGGTCACGGTAATGCAGTCTTGGTCGCTGGAAGCGAGCGAGAATTTGCCGCCGATATTGTTTTTAAGGCCGAGGATCAGTTCGGTATAACTGTCTTTGTCTAGCAGTTCGCTGTTATGGGTCTCCTCCCGGTAGGTTTCTTCAAAAAAGCACCCGGCGGTTTTGGCGATGTGTTCGATCAATTGCTCGCAGTGCTTTTGGCCCTGCTGTTCGCTGGCATGCATCAGCTCAAGGATGAAGGTTTGCAGGAAAAAAACCGGTGTTAAATCTGAAAGAGTGCTGTTGTTCATGATGTTTTGTGAAGTTGATTTTCCATAATTGAAGCACAGCTTCTTGTATTCGGTAAAGACAAAACTCAAGTTATTGTAATTTAGTGAAAATATCAGCGAATATTACTGGCACAACACTTGCTCTCATCTGAATTGCAACTAATAACAACGAGGAGTTGAAAATGAGTCAAGACAAACCACCTTTAGATCCGCATCCATTAAGCGAGTATGTGGCCTGGGCCGGAAACCGCAACCGTGAGCCGTTGCTCGGCGTTTTAAAAGAAAAATTGCCCCAAGATCCCGGAAACGTGCTGGAACTGGCCAGCGGCAGCGGCATGCATATCAATTACTTTGCGCCGCATTTCGAGCATTTGCATTTCCATCCTTCCGACAAGGATCAAGAGGTGTTCGATAACATCAAGAAACTGTCAATCGATCACAAGAACGATAATATTGCCGATCCCGTTCATCTGGATTTAACCAATCCTGAAACCTGGTTTAATGCCGGAGCGCCCCGTTCATTTGCGGCAATTTTCTGCATCAATATTTTCCAGGTAGCGCCTATTTCAATTGCCGACGGCATGATGCAATGCGCCTCAAACTTGCTGGATGACGATGGTTTTCTGCTGATTTACGGCCCGTTCCAAGTAGAAGGTACCTTTACCACCGATTCCAATAAAGAGTTTCATCAGACATTGAGTTCGGCGGGTGTATCGGAATGGGGCTTGAAAGATGTGGCCGACCTGAAAAAAGCTGCGGAAAATCATGGCCTGGAATTAAAAGAACAGATTAATATGCCTGCCAATAATTTCTCGCTGATATTTGGTAGAAAGTAATAGAACACGGATTAAAAAGGCGAAGGGCGAAGGGCGAAGGGCGAAGGGCGAAGGGCAAAAAAAAGCTTGCATTTAAGTTTAAGGGGTATTTCAATTTTTAGCCTTTAGCCTTTAGCCTTTAGCCTTTAGCCTTTAGCCTTTAGCCTTTAGCCTTTAGCCTTTAGCCTTTAGCCTTT